>PFGG01000044.1 GCA_002783405.1 bacterium (Candidatus Blackallbacteria) CG13_big_fil_rev_8_21_14_2_50_49_14
TCAGCCTCAGCAACAAGCTCAGCCTCAGGGGCAAGCTCAGCCTCAGGGGCAAGCTCAGCCTCAGCAACAAGCTCAGTCTCAGCAACAAGCTCAGCCTCAGCAACAAGCTCAGTCTCAGCAACAAGCTCAGCCTCAGCAACAAGCTCAGTCTCAGCAACAAGCTCAGCCTCAGGAACTGGCTGTGTGGCGATCCAGGCGTTTACATCCTGCAAAAGCTGCCGGATTATTTCGAGATCGGTCAGGGGATCGGTAACGGGCAGTGAAGCCTCAAGCTTAGACAGGCGTTCCTGCAAGTTCAAAACAGGAGAGCCCTGAGTCGGCGAGCTTACAAAAGGCTGCAAAAGTCTACCAATTTCTGTTAATTGACTTTGCAAGGCAGCTTCAACTTCTGAAAGACGTTTTAAGAAAGCATCTATTTTTTCTGAGCTTCCCAAAAGTACTGTGGCCTGCGCTTCCAAACTTTGCCACTGCTGCTCGGCTTCAGCAGCCGCCAACTCAGGCAGAGCCGCTTCCCATTCTTTGATCTGAACCCGTGAACGGTGAATTTTGGCCAATTCTTCACTGATCTGTGAAGCAACCGGCTGAACCTGTTGCAAGGTCTTACCTGTATAGGCTTCCACCCGCTCTTGGTATTTACGCAAACCAGCATCTGTTGCCAGAAGACGATTCATCAGCAGGCCCGAAGCATCCAAAAGGTCTTGTAATTGACTGTTTAAACCCTGACGCTGTTGTAAACGCAAGAAGAAAATAAACAAACTTGGTCCCAAGACAAGTAAAAACAGGCCCAGGGCAAACCACAGGCCATATTTTTCTAGCAACGGTTCCAGAAATAGTCTCAATTGCTCCAGCATCAGTGGAAATACGCGTCCTTGCTTAAGCTTTGATTTAACAGATTATTATAGCATGGATAAGAGATGCGACCAGCCTCTGCGGCTTTTTGCTGCCTGCTCACAGAGAATCAAAACGCATAATTTTTCGACTAAGCGCAGAACTGGCATTTTGTCTGATTTCTTCTCTTTGCTCCGGCTCAAGAGCGTTTGCGTATTCAATCTGGTCATTAAAAATCTGGCTTAAAAACTCGACAGTCTCTGGTGCAGAAACTTGTGCCAGGGTTTCAATGATTTCCAACTGTTCACGGTAAGAAGCATGCGGGTAATAGTCGACCAAAGCAGGAACGGCTTCGGGCTGGTTAAAACTCCGCAACGCCGAAATCAGAGACAGGGTATCAGGAAATTTTCGCAGGATAAAATAACTGAGCAATTGCTGAAAAAGCTGTATAGGCCCCATTTTACCCAAACGCTGAGCCAACATATAGCGCACCCGAGGGTGAATTTCAGGCGCAAAAAAAAGCTGTTTGAGAAGATACAGAGCTTTTGTTTTGTCCTGTGCAATCAGGTTATCTACAAAAACCGTAATTTCATTAATAAACGTATCTTTTTGCGCCACTTCCCTGATTTGGTCAAGATTATCAATCATAAAACATTCAGACTTCCAATTGCGCCAATTCAACAACTTTACGCGCAATTTCCATGGATGAATCTTTGCGTCCGTTCTTACGGGCCTGTTGTGTCATATAGGCCAAACGCTCCTGATCTTTCAAGAGGTTTTCAACATAATAGGCCCCATCTGAAATATTATGCAAAATACAGGCCGCACCATTTTCCAGCAAATAATCGCTATTGCGCTGCTCTTGCCCTGGAATAGGATTGATAATCATCAGCGGACACTGCGCAGCCAGGGCTTCCGAACTTGAAAGCCCACCGGGTTTGGTAATCACGAGATCAGAAGCCCGCATCAATTCATGCACATTGGTGACAAAGCCATAGACCCGGCATGAAATCGGCAGTGTGGTGGCAATCTGGCTGAGTTCATCCCGCAATTGCTCATTGCGTCCCGCCACCACCAAAAGCTGCATTTCTGTACTGACCGAACGAAAAGAGCGTACCAAGCTGTTCAAATCTCCCACACCATAGCCTCCCCCCATCAAGAGAACGGTGGGCAAATCCTTATTCAGGTTCAGTTTTTCACGCATTTCAGACTGCAAAGGCAAGGTCGCAAAAATGGGGTCAACCGGAATCCCCGTTTGATAAATACTGCTCACACCTGCGCCACGGGTTTCCAATTCGCGCCCCACTTCCTGACTGGCGACAAAATAGGCATTGACCTCTTCAACAATCCACATGGCATGCAAGGCAAAGTCAGTTACAACAGCGTAGAGCGGCAAAGAAGACTTGCGTTTTTTCTTCCAGCGAGAGATTAGCTCCATCGGCAAGAAATGAGTACAAATCACAACATCTGGAGAGAAATCATCTAAAAGCTCACGAAAATCACTGGCTTGAAGACTCTCCATGCTCTGGCGAAGTTTATCATCAATTTTCTCTTTTTCATCCTTATCATAGCGTTCATAAATATAGCCCCAAAGCCGTGGGGAATGCTTGACAAGCGCCAAATAGGAAGTGCTGTAGAGTTTTTTGTAGACGCTATTGATATAGTCGAGGGTATCCACCAATTTCACATTGGCGCCGGGATATAGATTTTGAAAGGCTTTGGCAATCGCTTCGGCAGCGCGCTGATGCCCCGCACCAGCGGTAACATGTGCAATCAAAATGCGAGGAGACTTTTTACCATTGTTAAAATTAACGCTTTTAACCACATCGCCAGCCAAAACCTCGGTACGACCTTCACGTTGGGCATATTCTTCCGCTTTGCGGATGATAGGATCCAGTTTGAGTTCAATTTCTTTGCCTAAAACATCATAGGCTTCTGAATGAAAACTATAGCCCCGGCTGACCTGATCTTTGGCCAGGCGTTTGACTCCGTCATATTTTCCCAACATGCGATTATTCTCCCGGCAGAATTTGTACCCTATTCTAACATAAGGCTCAAGGTACTTAGAGCGCTTGGCCTTTCCTCTTCAAATCATGTAAAACCATTTGAAATCTGAAAAGGTAAAAACCGCTCCTCTCATTCAGCTCAAAACACAGTCTAGAAAACCCTGATTTGCGCAAGAAAAAACCCCGCCGAAGCGGGGATGCGTTATACGGAAGAGGGAAAAAACTAATTTTTAGTACCAGCGAACCTGGGGAGGAACGGTTTTTGAACGATCAATCGCAGCAGAAACGCTGGTGAAGTTGGGCATCCAATAACCATACTGAACGGCATTGGCTGCCATGGCGGCATAGAAGGCACCCTTGTCCAAACCAAAACCACCGGTATAGCGAGAAAGGGTAGGTACATCACCGGCACCACTGGTCTGCATCAGACGGGCAGTAGTTAAATCCACACCGGGAACACGCATCAGATCGGCTTGGCCAGCCCAAGCAGCTACTTGATAATCAACATACTGACGATCTTGTTTGTTCAGGAACAAACCACCGGCGAGGTAAGAAATCATTTTACGTTTGAAAGGCGTGTCTGCAGCATTCAGGAATTTTTCGGAATCGGTAATGCCGACCCAGCTCAAACGATTGGCGATCTTATAATCCAGGGGATTGGGAGGACGCATATTGTCGTCAAAGAACTGATAAAGGGGAACTTTTTGGGTGGGGGCGGCAGGGGCGGTTGTAGCGGCATAGCTATCTGTGCCCATGGTGGGTGAGCCATACATGGCAGTATTCACCTGATTGGCGGCCTTTTCAACGGGAGCTAAGAACTGTTGAATCTTGAGAGCGGTCGGGTTCGTGATTTGCATGGGACCTTTCCTCCATAAATAACGCTTCGATGTTTTACTTATCGCAGCGCAAAGCAGGAAACTTTCTTAGCCTTAGGTTAAGCTCACATGAAAAAAGAGTAAAGCCACAGAATTGCCTTTCTGATCTAAAAAACGGGATCCTGAGAGCGTTTAAGCCTGGGGAGCCAACGCCATGGCTTGAAGATACTGACGGGTAATTTCAGGCACATTTTTCTGGTTATAAATCGCAGAGCCGATCACCATGACATCGGCACCAGCCTCCAGAACCAAAGGCAAGGTTTTAAAGTGAATGCCCCCATCCACCTGCAAACGCAAATCGTTTAAACCACGCGCCTCAGCCATCTGGCGCAGACTGCGCAATTTAACCAAAGCCTGGGGAATAAAGCTTTGTCCCCCAAATCCAGGATTGACCGACATGACCAAAACCAATTTCAGGCGCTCCAAAACATGCTCCAAGACAGAAACAGGCGTGGCTGGGTTCAAGGCCACCCCTGGTAGAGCCCCTGCTTCTTCAATTTGAGAAATCACCCGATCCAGATGAACACACGCTTCAGCATGAACCGTAATCCGATCACAGCCAGCTTTGGCATAGGATTCAATATATTTCTCAGGTTCAGAAATCATCAAATGCGCGTCAAAACACATTTTTGTCAGCGGTCGCAAGCTCTGAATCACAGGAGGGCCCAAGGTTAAATTGGGCACAAAATGTCCGTCCATCACATCCAGATGCACCCAATCGGCGCCTCCGGCCTCAATATCACGCAAAGCCTTGGCCAAATCTGAAAAATCAGCAGAAAGAATAGAGGGAGCCAGCAAAGCACGGCGTTGCGAAGCAGGCAAAGGAAGCGGCTGTTGAGTGGGCTCGGCAGCCAGCGGTTGCAAAAAAGCTTCAATTTCTGGCGTAAATCCGGGCAAAGCGGCGCTGTGGCTTTCCAGGCGGCCCAATGCCTGAAGTGCAGCACGCGCACATTCCTGTTCAGCTTTTTTCTTGGAGCGCCCCTGGCCTTGGCCCATGATCTGCTCATTCAGTGTTACTTGCATGGTAAAAACGCGGTCATGGTCGGGGCCTTCTTCAGCCAAAACCCTATACTCTGGTAAGAGCTTGTATTCTGCCTGGGCATATTCCTGAAACATTGCCTTATAGTTTAAAACCTCGTCGGCTTCTCCCTGAACCGCCATGGCCAATTCAGGCCTGACCAGATTGAGAATCATGCCAGCGGTTGTTTTTAAATCCGTACACAGAAAGACTGCGCCACAGAGGGCTTCAAAAACATTCGCCAAAATCGATTCACGGATTCCCCCAGCCATTCTTTCGGTTGCCCCCAGAACAATATGCGTATCCAAACCTATGCGGGTTGCGGCTTTACAGAGCGCACTGTCTGAAACCACATAGCTGCGCACCTGACTCATTTGCCCTTCAGAAGCAAGCGGAAAACTGCGAAAAAGCCACTCTGTAATACTGGCCTTGATCATGGCATCGCCCAGATATTCAAGGCGCTCATTGTGAACAGCCTCTTCTTGGCCGCGATCGGTCTGAACCGATTTATGGGTCAAAGCCTGTCGTACCAACTGGGGATCCAATTGAAGAGCTGGGATGCCTAATTTTGTTTGTAAAAGAGGAAGTTGAATCGATTCGTGTTCAGGTAAGTTCTTCATGTATGGCTTTCCAAAAGAGTTCAGGTTTGAGTGCGTTTACAGGTTCGTACCTATAAAATACACCCAAAAACTCACGGTTGCCACCCTTCCCCAAAACAGGAGAAACGCTCAGATCGTGCAGATAAAAACCTTCTGCGGCACTGCCCTTCTGAATATTTTCAAGCACTTCAAAATGCACATCGGGTGAATGCACAATGCCCTTGCGGTTTTGCGAAGGAGCCGCTTCAAACTGGGGCTTGATCAAACTGAGTAAAAGCCCCTCTGGGGCGAGCAGCTCCCGCAAAGCAGGCAAAATCTTGAGCAGTGAAATAAACGAAACATCCATCACGGCCAAAGAGGCCTTTTCGGCATCTTCGGCGTATAAATCTTCGGGTTTGAGATAGCGGGCATTGACCTTTTCACGACAAATGACACGGGGATCGTTGCGAATTTTCCAATCCAATTGTCCATAGCCCACATCCACCGCATAGACACGCTGAGCACCTTTTTGCAGCAAACAGTCGGTAAAGCCTCCGGTTGAGGCCCCAATATCCAAACAGATCCGCCCTTGCACTGAGAGTTGAAAGGTCTCAAGGGCGCCCGCAAGTTTCAGTCCGCCACGGCTGACATAGGGGCAATCATTTTGAATCACCGTGATTTGATCCAGCCCAGATAAGGCCAGACCTGCCTTATCAAGAATTTGTGTTCCTTTGCGCACCAAACCCGCCATGATGGCAGCGCGGGCCTTTTCCCGTGTGGGGAAAAGGCCCGCTTCTACCAACAGCAGATCCAACCGCTGCCGACGGGGATCAGGCATCGTCGTGAAGATACTCGTCTAAGCGCTTGCGCTGCCCATAATAGTGCAATTTGCGCAAAGCTTTGGCTTCGATCTGGCGGATACGCTCACGGGTTACGCCCATTTTGGCGCCGATTTCAGCCAGAGAACAGGGCCGATCATCGTTAATTCCGTAACGCATGGTCAGAATTTCACGCTCGCGGGGAGAGAGGGTATCCAATAATTCTTGAATATCCTCTGAAAGCATTTTGTCAATCACGGTCTTGGTAGGATGAACACTGTATTCATCTTCAATCAGATCCACCAGACTGCGATCATCATCGGGCCCAATCGGGGTCGCCAGTGAAACAGTCCGTTTCACCACCCTTTTCAATTGGCGGATTTTGCTCAAAGGCAAACCTGCTGCCGTCGCAAGCTCTTCATCAGAGGGATAATGTCCCAGATCAAAAGTCAGCTGGCGCCGGATTTTTTTCAAACGTTGAATCGCTTCGGTGGCGTGAACAGGCAGACGAATATTACGTCCTTTATCCGCAATCGCGCGGGTAATCGCCTGGCGAATCCACCAGGTAGCATAGGTACTGAAACGATAACCTTTTTTATAGTCGTATTTTTCTACGGCGCGGATCAAACCGGTATTGCCTTCCTGGATCAGATCCAATAAAGGCAGTCCCAAATCGCAGTAGCGTTTGGCAATACTGACCACCAGGCGCAAATTGGCAATGATCAGGTGATTTTTGGCCTGAATATCATTTTTTTCAATCCGCTTGGCAAGATCAATTTCTTCTTTGGCTGTCAGCAGAGGGGTTTTCCCTATCGAGTTCAGGTATACCTGGATGGAGCTGATGTCATCTTCACGATTCAGGTCTTTAGTGGACAGATCGATATCCAGGGACTCAACCTTATCGCCTTCTTCCGCCTTCAAATCATCATTAAAAACATCATCATCATCTTCGGAACCGGCTACAGTCGTTTCTTCGGTCAGGTCGTCTTCCATGAGTTCGTCATCCACCGTTAAGCTATTTGATTTGCTTCTCATTCCTGAATGTTAACGTACTCCTCAAATTATAAATATAAAATTTGGATACCAAAAGTTTACGAAAACGTTAAAAAGAACAGCAGAATTACGCTTTCAATGGTTCCAGAACAAAAAGAATGCTGCAACCATTGATCTTATCACATAGACAAAAACGAAGTCAAAGCTACCCAGAAAATTTTTTGAGATCAAATTTTCAAGGAATGGAAATCAGCTATAATTAGAGCATGCGCAACACCAGCAAAACAATCGCCTCTTTTGCCTTCAAGAGAGGCTGTTTGAGTGTTTTCATACTGGTGCTGCTCAGTCTTTTTTTTCCAGCCCAGGCCCAATCAGGCCTGCCCTCCCCCAACCCCCATTCTCCGCTCACCGATCTATCAGGGACATTAAGTCCTGAATACCTATCTGCCATGAGCGCCCGTCTGGAGCGCTATCCCTTTGAGGTCAGGGCCCTTTATTTGGCCAAAACCCAAAACCTGCAATTGGCCTTTTACGCTGAAAAACTTTTCAAAGCCTGGAAAATGCCCCCCAAAAGCATGCTCATGGTGGTGGCTTTGGACCGCCGCAAAATTGGCCTGCATCTGGGCTCTGAACTGAGAAACGAATTGCGTCAGGTTCCTCCCTCTGAAATGCCAATGGGGTTAAAAAAAAACGAACAAAGTTCTGCTTCCCAACCCCAAACAACCGCAAGCGCAGAGCCGTCTGAAAATGAACATTTGGATCGGTTGCCTGAAGTGATTGAAGAAATTTCACAGTCTCTACAAAAACAAAACAAGCAAGCGCAGCAAGAGCCCCCCCAAAGCGCGGCCTCACGTTCTGAAAACCTGCTGGAGAGCAATATCAACGAAAGCAAGCCGCTCAAACGCCAGGAAAACTTCTCTCCCCGACAATTGCTCCCCGTTTATATTTTTTTAGGAATTCTGTTATTCACCGGCCTCTTTTTTCTCGGCTTTCGTCTCTGGCAAAAACGCCAGGCCCAGGAGGCCTTAATCGACAAATTCTCATTGGAGGGTCAGGCTGCCTTTAATGAGATTGAAATGCTGTATGCCAAATTTGATGGCCTTTTGCCAAACTTTCACAAATACCAGGGGGATACCCGCGAAAAACTCAAACTCTTTCTTCAGGAAGTGTCTGCCCTGCAAAATCAATACGATGATATTTTTGATAATTATGAAGAAGAGGTCAAAGCTTTGGCCCATCAGCAGGAGCAGGCCGATGCCATCGATTTTTTTCTCTCGCTTGAAAAGGGCTTAGAAAAAGGTCAAAAGCTCTTTCAACAAGCGCAAACCATTCTGAAAAATCTGACAGATCTTAACCGCAACAATCAGAATCAACTGGAAAGCCTGCAAACGCAAAAACATAAATTCAGCCAAGAACTTCACGAATTGCGCAAACTTCACCCTCAGTTGAAACTCACCAAGCTTTCTCCCGTTTTTCAGCGCCACCACGAACAATTACAGGAATATGAAAGCCTGAACAGCAAAGATCCGATGCGGGTTGAAAAACAGATTCAGGAATGGCTGAAAGAATTGCGTAAACTGGAACGCGAGATTCAGTCCCTACCCCATCTCTGGCTGCAGTTTCATCAAGACCTGCGCCAAAGGATAGAGGGCTTAAAACAGAGAGCGGCTCAGAAGAAATTAACACCCGCCCAAACCCGTCAATTGGAAGAAGTCCAGCAATTGCATAAAAATATCCTGCAGGCGATTGAAAACGGTGATATGGAACGAATGAACCATCTCAATGAAAGCTTTACCCACCGCTTGCAGGGTTTAGAGAGCGAAATCTAAGGCGTTCAATGCCAGCCCATTTGCCAATTCTGGGAATTTTTGAGTGCTTTCCAATGAATCGTAAAAAAGCGATGTGAATGAATTGCCTCCATTTCAAGTTCATCTGAACCAGGAGCCACCCAATCATGTACCACAAAATGTTTTTCCTGGTTCAAAGGCTCACAGGCCGTCCATTTTGAACCCGGCAGTTTATTTCGGCTGATACGGTTATCCGGCAAGACAGGACGTTGCCGAAGAATCCTTGAAAAAGAAGGTTTTGGCATATTCCAGTCTTAGCATATAAAAGAACTGAAATTCAAGTCTGAGGTTCAGGGTTTAATGACAGGCCTGGGTAGAATAATTTTGATGCCCCCGGTTGGGCTGACAGCGCCAAGCTTCCTCAGCCCGTGTCACGTACCAAAACCCTGGAGACATATATTCAAGATAAATACGGTACCGGCTGGACTGAATTGAGTCATCTAAAAAACCCTGATCGGTAATCACCACACGAACCAAAGCTGGTTTTTCCGGCATACTGAAATATTCCACGCTGCGCTGGGGGGCTTCTGGTATTTCACCGACAAAACGCAAAGCAATCAGAAAAGGGTGACGTGTCCAGGCTTCTTTGTGAATCTGCGCCATTTTTAGTGTCTGATTGAAAGCTTCTCTTCTCAAAATTGGCTTGTAGTCTTCACGGCTAGGCAATTGCACCGGAAAATCTGTAGAGAAAGCAGAAGCGCTCCAAAAAACCAGGCCCAACACAGCACTCAAGCTGAAAATCTGGGCCCGCATCAAAAATCGAGGGATAGAGCTCAGACTTCGGCGACCGCTTTGGCATCAATATGACGCTGACCATTTGAAAGCGTCGCCACCATTTCATCGAGAGAATCCGCATACTCAAGCACCGAGTCAACGACGAAGCAAAAAGTATCAAAGGAAATTTCATCGGCGGGCATGCGGTATTTCAAAATGACCTGATTGTCTACCAGAGCAAATTTGCCGAATACATCGGCAACATTCCAATTCAAGAGGGTTTTATACAAGGCAACTTCGCTCTCAGGACTGAGCTGAATATTGTGGGCAATTGCACCATGAAAATCCAGGAAAACGTGGTCGTCAAATTCTGAAAGATAAAGAACCACAGCGGCACTGCCACGGGTTAAGAGATATTCGCCTTCATTTTCACTATAATCAGCGCCTAAGCGTTTAAAATAGGACTCAATCCGGTGTCTCAGTGCATCCAGTAAAATACTCATCTTTCGTCCACCTTTCCTGTTGATTTCCTCAGGTTCAGCTGCTATCCTGCGATAAGCTGTGAATGTGCGTTTTTGCTTTAAATAGCAAGTGCATCATACCATAAAAAACTTTCCTCTGTTGGTTCAATTTCACCATGCCTTTTGCACCCCATACCTTTCAATTCACGGTCATTACTGGCGCTTCTGGCGCGGGAAAAAGCATGGTTTTGCGACATCTTGAGGATTTAGGTTATTTCTGTGCAGATAATCTGGTGCCTGCACTTTTGGGCTCTTTTGCCGATCTGATTTCTACCCAGTTCAACCGCATTGCCGTGGTCATGGATTTACGCGGAGGGGCATTTTTCGATGAGCTTTCAGGCTGCCTACATACCCTGAAAGAACGGGGCTTTCAATACCAAATCCTGTTCCTGGAAGCCAGTGACGAGGTTTTGGTGCGTCGTTTCAGTGAAACCCGCCGGCGCCATCCCTTACAACATGAAGACATGAGTCTGCTTGAGAGTATTCAAAGAGAAAGAGAACGCCTGCGCGATATTCGCGAGCAAGCTGAAATCATTATCAATACCAGCCTGATGAAAGCAGCTGAACTCAAACAGGTCATTTCTGAACGCCTGATGGGACAAGCCGAATCTCAGCAAGGCCTGGTCGTGAATGTAACTTCTTTTGGCTACCGCTACGGTATTCCCATGGATGCCGATCTGACCTTTGATGTGAGATTCTTACCCAATCCCTACTATAATACCGATTTACGCTCATTTACGGGCCTGGAACGACCCGTGCGCGATTATGTACTCGGAAAACAGGTCACCCAGGAGTTTATCCAGCGTTTCTTTGACTTTATGGCCTATTTGATTCCCCATTACCGCCAGGAAGGCAAAAGCAATTTAACGGTGGCCATTGGCTGCACAGGCGGGCGCCATCGCTCTGTGGCCATTACCCATGAACTGGCACGTGTTCTGCGCACAAAAAATTATTACGTGCTCGAAAAACACCGCGATATCAGCAAGGACGAAGCACGCTACCAGGCAGGACGCAAACAACGTGCAGAAGAGTTGAGCCTGGTCGCTTTGGGCGGAGGGACCGGCCTCTCCACGATCTTAAGAGGCTTTAAACACATTTTTCACGATATCACCGCCATTGTCACCGTTTCAGATGACGGCGGCAGCAGTGGCCGCCTGCGGCGGGAATTGGGAATTATTGCGCCAGGAGATATCCGCAACTGCCTGACGGCTTTGGCCGATGAAGAAGGCCTGCTAACGGCATTGTTTAATTACCGTTTTGAACAGGGCAACAGCGAGCTGGAAGGTCACAGTTTCGGCAACCTCTTTTTAACCGCCATGGCCGAAGTCGTAGGCGACTTTCAAAGCGCCATTCAAGAGTCGAGCAAGGTTTTGGCCATCGGGGGCCGGGTATTGCCGATCTCATTGGACAATATCACGCTCCAGGCCCAGATGCAGGATGGGCAGATCATTGTTGGAGAATCTTCGATTACCTGCTATGGCGGACAGGTTGAAAAACTGGAGCTCAAAGGCGATGAGACACGCCCGCTTCCAGAAGCCTTGGAGGCGATCCGCAAAGCGGATGCTCTGATTCTGGGGCCCGGCAGTCTCTATACGAGCACCCTTCCCCACCTGCTTTTTCCTGAAGTGGTAGAGACCCTCTGCAAACACAGCGGCCCCCGGATTTTTATCTGCAATGTGATGAGCCAACCCGGAGAAACCACTGACTACAGTGTCTGTGATTATATCGAAACGCTCTACCGCCATGCCGGTCAACGCGATTGGCTCGACTGCGTGCTGGTCAATACCCGCCAACCTGACGAGGCCTTGATCCAACGCTACGCAGAAGAGAATTCGCATGTGGTCAGTTTCGATGCTGAACGTCTTGAAAACTATCCCCTCAAAATCGTAAGCGGTGATTTTCTCAGTACGGGGGATTATATCCGCCATGATTCAGAGAAACTGGCAGGGGCCATTCGTCAAATTCTTCAGGAATGGTATTTTCCTCAGCTTTAGAGTCTCAAGCCCTGAGCCTGTAAGGCATCCAAAACCTGCACCATTTCCATGGGCAAGCCCTCATCAGAAATAAAATAGACCTTGCCTTCGCGCACCAGTTTCAAGCGGGTTTCATGCTCATAGGTAAAAAATTCTTTGAGATCCAACATACTGTACCCGCCTGCTTTTCTAACCATTACAGAGGCGATCTGAAAGGTTTCCTCTTCAGGCTTGTGGACAAAATAGGCATTCGCAGGTAAGGCGTCTAGATCTTGCGCAGAAGAGGGGGATTCGCTTTCAGCCTGAGATGTTTCAGAGGTTTGAGACACCTCTGTCAGCGTATCCGATGTAGAGATTTCAGCAGGAGGGATCTGTTCAAGTGAAGGTTCCTCTTCAGCGCTCTCTGGTTCAGCATCCTCCTCACTCTCCCATTCTTCTGGCGTATCGAAAGCCACAGCCGCCTCTGGTTCTTCTAAAAATTCAGAAGGACTGTCAAGCCCCAGCACCACGTCTGGGCCACGCATAAAGGAGAAACGGGCTTCCTGCCCCTGCGCCATAATTTCACGGATCAGAATATCCTCCCAAAAGAGCAAATACTCTGAAGAAGACAGCCCCATAAACTGATAGAAATCTTGAGCCCCGCTCATAATCTGAAACATCAACAGGCATTTCAATATACCCACCCGACGAGGGGGCACGCCAGAATTCAAAAGAAAACAAACGCCCAAATCACAGAGGGGCTGAAGCGGTTCAATGGCAGCGTCAATTTCTTGGCGAGCTTGAACTTCAGTCTCACTTTTCTGCCAGCTAAAAAATAACCCCAGAATTTTTAAGGCATACTGGTGTTCATACAAATCCAGCTCAGGATTCAATAAACGTAAAAGAATTTGATACTGCTGTGTTTCTGCAACTTCGGCTTTCTGCTGTTGAAGATAGTAAAGCAGGTGTTTTAAGGCATAAAAAACAAGATAGCAAAACATTTGATGTTTATTGGTAAAATAGCGATAAATCGAGGCTTCGGTAGAACCCATCTGTTCCGCCAATTTCTTAAAGGTCAAGCGTTCTAAACCCTGAGCAATTAAAAAATCGATCGCTTCACGGATTAGTTTCTTGCCCAAACGACTGGTTTCAGGCTCCTTGCGAAAGAGAACAATTGGCGTATTGTAAGTATCACCCATTTCAAGCTGCACTTTATGTTTCCTTTTTTTAAGCATACCAAAATTCACAAACTTCTAAACCCGATTCTCAGCCAAATAATCTACAGAGAGAGATGAATACCTGCCTATTTAAGCAACAATTCATCCTATCTGACACCTAAAAATACGTTCAAAGTTCAAAGGCCCATGCATAAGACACCTTGCTCTTAAGCTATAATTATCTATTAAAGGGTGTATCGCATTGTCAAAAAAATCGGGTCTTTCACATACATTTATGCCATTATATCTTCGCTGGATTTTACCAATTCTGGTTGTTTTGTCAATTTTATTCGGCATTTTCGTGCCGGGCATGAATGCTGAAGCCCATCCTGAAAACCTCCAGTTAAACGATGCGGATCGCCTTTGGGTCATGATTTCAGCCGCATTGGTCTTTACCATGCAAGCCGGTTTTCTTTGTTTGGAAACGGGGTTAACCCGCAATAAACATGTCATTTCAGTTGCCCTCAAAAACGTAGCCGATTGGTGTATTGCCAGCCTTTGCTTTTATCTGCTGGGCTTTGGCCTGATGTACGGAGAAAGCATTCACGGCCTGCTGGGCAGCAACCTGTTTGCCTTCACGGATCTCAATCTGCCCAATACCCTGCCCTTGGGGATCGTCTTTTTTCTTTTTCAATTGGCCTATGCAGGCACGGCTACCACCATCGTTTCGGGGGCCATGGCCGAACGCACAGCCTTTATTCCCTACCTGATTGCGACCGCCGTCGTAAGTGCCTTGATTTTTCCCATTTATGGTCATTGGGTCTGGGGAGACGTCTTTTTGAACCACAATCACGCCTGGCTGAAGCAAATCGGCTATGTGGATTTCGCAGGAGCGAGCGTTGTTCACATCATTGGGGGAACGGTTTCTCTGATGGGGATTTGGTTGGTAGGGCCCCGTCTGGGACGGTTCGACAGAAAAGGACACCTGCGCAAATTCGAGCCTTCGAATATTGCTTTGGCCGGGGCTGGCGTACTGGTGCTCTGGCTGGGATGGTGGGGTTTCAATGGCGGCAGTCTGTTTCAATTTAAATCGAGCGAGGTTGCCAGCATTATCTTGAACACCAATATGGCTGGTGCAGCTGGCGCTCTCAGCGCCTATCTGCACGGCGCATTTTTTCAAAAGCAACGTGATCTGATGGAGAAATTGATTGGGGGCACCCTGGGAGGTCTGGTGGCGGTCACAGCCTTGGCCAATATCGTTTCGCCCCTGGGCGCGATTGCCACAGGCATTCTCGCGGGTATTCTTCACAATCTGGCCTTTGTCTTTTTGAGCCACAAACTTAAATTGGATGATCCGGTTGGGGCTGTTCCCGTCCATGCTGTTTGTGGCAGTCTGGGCATCCTCTGTGTTCCTCTCTTTGGCAAAGCAGAACTGCTCCCTGCTGGCTCTCGACTGGCTCAATTGGGCGTGCAGGTTCTGGGGCTGGGGGTCTGTTTGCTCTGGACCTGCCTGACAGCCGGTCTGATGTTTTTTGTTCTGAAAAAATATATTGGTTTGCGGGTTTCTCCGCTGGAGGAAATGCAGGGAGTGTCCTTGGCCCGGCTTTTGCCGGAAGAAACCCCCTTGACCGAGGCAGAACTGGATTCGCTGCTCGAAGCAGAGCATAGCTAAGCGCATGTTTCTGCTCGTTTAAACTCAAGAACCTGCAATCGATGATTGCCCCGATCCAAAATAAAGACCTGCCCTTCAGGTGAAATCGCAACCGATTCCGGATTGTTAAATTCTCCGTTGTTCACACCTTTTTTACCATAGGCGCAGAGCCATTTTCCCTCACGATCAAAAATCTGCACCCGATGTCCCAGCACATCAGTCACAAAGATATGGCCTTCACGATCAACCGCAATGCCCTTGGGAATGACAAAATCCCCCTTGCCTGTTCCCCGTTTGCCAAAAATCAACACCTGCTGATGCGCAGCGTTCAAAACATGTACCTGGGACAAACCGTGATCGAGAATATACAAATGGGTATCACTGGCAAAAATTCCAGAGGGATTTTTAAATTCACCTGATTCAGAAGGATTCAAAATGACCTCCTGAATCATGCCTTGCTGATCGAAAACATGCACCTTATGCGCTTCTGGATCGGTAACATAAATTTTGCTGTTGAAATAAGCCAAACCAAAAGCCGAGACCAGTTTTCCCGGTGTATCCCCTTTTCCCCCAAAGGATTCAAGCAGTTTGCCTTCCCCATCGAAAACCCGAACCAAGGCGTCGGCGGCATCTAAAACATAGATTTTCCCTTCAGGGCTGGTAGCGACGGCACAAGGGGCTTTCATTTCTTCAATCAGAATCTGAAGTTTGCTATGCCCTTGAGCGTCTAAAACCTGCACGCGACCATTCTGAGTATCTGCCACCAAGAGATGATGGGTGCGCAGACAGGCATAAACCCAACGCGGCGAGGCAAATTCTCCCGGAGCGGAACCACTGCGACCTAAAATCTGTTTAAACTCCAAACACTTCGGAATCTGATCCTGTTTTTTTGTTTCAAGCGTTGTCCTTTGCACCAAGGCCTCAGATTTTTCTTCAAAACCCTCAAGATCAACCTGCGCCAAATGTTGATCGCCGGTTTTTTCCTGAATAATTTGAATGATTTTTTTGACCTCATCCACTGCATTGGATTTGAGAATATAGTCCACAATGCCTTTTTTCATCAGGTTGATAATCGTCTGGGGATGAGAAGTCGAGGTAACGACAATAATCGGCATATGCCTGGCCTTATCCAAGACCTGATCAGAATAGCCATCTTTCAGCAGATAATCGCAGATCAAGAAATCAAAATCATGTTTTCCCAAAAGTTGCAGGGCTTCAGCAACCGTATCTACCTGCATCCAATCAAAGGGTAAACCTTCCTGTTTGATCAGGTCTGAGAAAATACGTTTGCGGATCGGATCATCCTCAAGATGCAATAATTTATATTTGCCCAGCTTGATCCGCCCCGTGGTAATCGCAGTCATACGAAACGGCGCCATCGCCGTATCCGATTTCTGCAGACGACTGGCAGAGGCAATTTCACCGTCCATAATCGGTTCTTGCAATTCACGGTGACTCAAACTGATCTTGTAAGCCAAAAGCTCCTGCATAACTTCACGGGCCTTGGCAAAACGTTTCATGGGGTCTTTTTCAAGACAGCGCAAAATCACCTGCTCAATTTTATCGGGCAACTTGGGATTGTATTTACTGGGAGAAACCGGCAAATCATTCATCACCTTGATAATCGTCGCGCCGACCGTATCCCCATCAAAGGGCAATTTGCGTGTAAACAGCTCATACATCATCACGCCCAAAGAGAATAGATCTGCACGGGTCGAAACATTTTTGGAATTATAAAGCTGTTCTGGAGAGATATAGGCTATCGTTCCCAAAATGGTGCCATCCTGGGTTAAATTACTGCTTTTGCTCTCCAGCCCCGCAATCCCAAAATCCATAATTTTGACAATATCGTCTTGCAGAATTTTGACATTGTCGGGTTTGATATCGCGGTGAATCACCCCTTTGCTGTGGGCATGATCCAGTGCGCTCGCGACCTGAATCAAGATATCGAGAAGCTCTTCAAGTAAAAAATTATGGCCTTGGTCCAAATAGTCTTTTAGGGTATTGCCTGGAAGATATTCCATCGCAATAAAATGACGTTTATTATCTTCTCCCACATCAAAAATCGTCACAATATTGGGATGGTTCAAGGTTGAGGTGGTACGGGCCTCTCGCTGAAAGCGGCTGATGACATCTTCACGATCCCGCCCCTGAATAGTTCGGCTGAGTACCAATTCTTTCAGCGCCACTTCGCGCCCCAAACGAATATCCTCAGCCAGATAGACCAGCCCCATGCCTCCCCGACCAATTTCACGTATCACCCGATACTTGCCCAAAACCAGGGCCCCTATCAGGGAGGTGTTTTCATCACTCATACCAAAACTCTTCTCTTTAAAACTCTTCTCTTGATATCCACACGGTTCATCTCACAAATTTAGAGATAGCGACTGACAATCTCTAAAAAGGTTTGCTGATTAAAATTATTTTTTTGAATAAAATCATCGGCCCCAGCCTGTTTTCCTTTTTTCTGGAACTCAGGATCACCGTAAGAGGTGACCATTAAAACCGGCACCCGTTGATGTTGAGAATCCTTGCGAATCCAACTGGTCAGCTCAAAACCATCCATTTTTGGCATTTCAACGTCTGTGATCACCAAATCAGGAAGGTGTTCCTGAAACATGCTTTGTCCTTCCAGGCCATCTTTGCCCAAAACCACCTCAAAGCCTGCAGACTCCAACATTTTCTTTTGCAAAACCCGGGTGGTCAGTGCATCGTCTACGATTAAAACCAACTTTTTCTGTCGGCCAGAACTTGCGGCAGGCGTTGCCGGAGCGACAGGCGTTGCCGAATCGGCAGCAGAAAGACTGGCTGAGCCCATATTTTTTTCACGCTGCAAGAGCTCCAACTGCTGTTTCAACTGTTCAATTTCAGCATTTTTATTGCGCTCCAGCTCGGCCAGTTGCGCCTTAAAACCAGGTTCAAGCTCTTGCTTTTCAAGCTCAAACTGACGCAATTGCCCCTGTAAGAAACCTTTTTGCTGTTGCAAGGCCGTAGTTTCTTCCTTTGCCTGCTCCAACTGCGTCTTGAGTTCAGCAAGCTCCTGTTCCAGTCCTGCATTCTGGGCGCCTTGAATTTCTGAGCCTGCTGAACGCAATTGCGCTAATTCAGACTTGACCTGGTCCAATTCCAAAACAACACTGAGCTTTGCTTGCTCTAACGCTTGCAGTTGAGCCTCCAAATCAGCCTGAATCTTCTGGGGCTTTTCGTGGGCCGTATCCAGCTCAGCCTGCTTGGAATCAAGGGTCGCTTGCAGCGATTGTTGCTGTGTTTGCATGTGCTCTAAACTTGTTTGAGTCTGCTCAAGCTGGGCACGCAAATCATTTATTTGCGTCTCATGCTCTTTGGCTAAACTCGCCAACTCCTGTTTATAGACACCTGCCATTAGTCTTTTCAGCATGGGGCTTTCCTTTCTTTTTCCATGATTTCAGATCGCTCCCAGGCTGATGGATGTGATTTTGCCTGAGTCGCAAAAAAACGAGATCTTATTCCAGACCGAAAAACTCTGGTCTGAAAAACGGGGTTTGCCATAAATCAATACGGCTTTGTGAATATCATCGCCAATCTTGATGCCGCGACTGGTCTTGCCCCGAAAATGGGTATCGAAGACCATTTCTTCAACACAGCCATTGGCATCCAGTTGCAGCGTAAAACCAAAATCATCGTAGACCAGAGAATATTCATCAGAATCAGTTAAACTGGGTTCTTTTTTATAATATTGAAGCAATTGCAAAGCTTCTTCGCGTGAAGTTTCGCCCACAATAATACCTGCGAACTCCCCCAGTCGTTCGCCAATCGTGAGCTCATTAAATTTTTGTTGACTGGCAATATACTCCTCAATTTTGGCGGAGCTTACACGCAAATGAAAGGTCTCACGGCCAAACTGTCTGCTGTCATCCAATTGCGACATCGAGCCGTCTAAACGCCCCATGGTACGCATGATCAAACGGGTCAAAGGCATGTCAATGCTCTGTTGGGCGGGGGGTGCAAAAAAGAGTTCGCTGAGAAAACCGCGCTGAATTTTTACAATTTCAAAAAACGCCTCTTCCCCCTCCATCTCTCCATATTCAGCGTGAATCACACTGCCTTCTTTCATATACAAAAAACCTTTGATATTTAAGGCCAGGTCATGCACCTTATATGCCTTACAGGCCTTGCCAAACGAAATCACCTGCAAAAAATCCAGCAGGTTGATATTGCGAATTTTGCCTGCAAAATAGCGCTGGGAAAACAAATAACGGATAAAAGCCTCAAGCTCTCCCAAAATCACAGGTTTGCGAAATACTTTTACAGCACCATACTGGGCTGCGAATTTTACAATATGATCCGATACCAGACTGGTCATCAGAATAACTTTGGCATTCAGTCCCCGATCATGAATCCATTCCAAAAATTCAAGACCGGTCATATCTGCCATATACACATCCGCCAGCACCAAATCACAGGGATTCTCACTGAGCCATTGCACCCCCTCGCGGGCAGAGGCCAAGCCCTTGACCGAAAAGCCCTGCATGCTGAAATAGTCCACCATCATGCGCCGGATCAAATTATCGTCATCCACAATCAGCATCAAAGGAAGCGATTCAGCATTCTCTTTTTTCCCCAAAGCCAGAGAATCATGGGTGCCCTTATCGCGATCCTGTTCGTCAATCACCGTCGCAATGCCCATAATCAACATATCAAAGGGCATATAAATGGTTTCTTCCTCAGGCTCAGACCAAGGTAAAATCTCGCTAAAGGTTCCTTTGGGCATGCGCATAATCCGCAGAAGAGCGTCTTCTCCCTCCTGTTCACCGATCTCAGCGTGAACCACCTTGCCCGAATTAAAATAGATCATGCCATCCTGATCGCTGAGCGGATCAGCCAGGCTGATCGAACGGGGGCGGCCAGAAAGGATACACAGCTGCGCCAGGTCAAAGAGGATAATATCTTTAATTTGAATATCAAACCCCCGTTTGTTGATTTTCAAAGTGATGATTTGCATGAGGGTATCGTAGTTATTCGATTTAATAAAATAGAGCGCCTCATGCTCGAGCACAAAAGCTTTAACCTCTTCTTGCATGGAGGGCGCCATCATGATCACATGCAAAAGTGGTTTGTTTTTTTTAAGCCAAAGCAAAAAATCAAGACCACTGACACCGGAAAGATTCACTTCGGCCAGCACCAGATTAAAATTCTGATGGCGAATCAAATCTACCGCCTCAAGCACGGTTTCAACTGAAATGACCAAATAGCCATGTGCATGAAGATGTTGCGTCAGTATCATGCGCATCAGTCGAGAATCATCGACAATCAGAATCCTGGGTTTATTTTCTAAGGACATTGCTCAATAATCCAGGATAAGTTTGTTGCTTACTTCACAATCAAGGTTTCGTCACTGAGCAGGCCATCGCCATCCAGAACATGCACCATATCGTGAGTCATACCAATCAGAAAGCGGTTAATACGGGCATTGTCAGAAACTTCAAAAGGATGAACATCTTCCCGGCTGAGCGGGTAAATATCTTCAATCGACTCCACCAAAACGCCAAAATCCAGTTTTCCCTGCGTGACACGAAACATCGGATATTGCTCTTGTTCTTTCAGTTCAGGATTGCCCACAAATGCAGCCAAATCCATCACCGAGAGAATATCTCCGCGCACATTGACGATTCCCTTGATAAAATCAGGCACACAGGGCACAAAAATGGGGCGAACTTCAAGATGTAATTCCTGAACATAATGTTTTTCCAAGGCATAACGCACGCCATTGATGGTAAACATTAAAAAATCAACTTTTTCACCCTGTGATTGCGCTTCATCCTGATGAGAACGCCGGGCCAACTCCTCGGTTCTGCGATTCAGAATACTGAGTTCCTGGGGTCTGATATTTAAACTGATTTCGGACATGAAAGGCTCCTGATTTTTAAGACGCTTCTAATTTTTAAACACTCTGCAAAGAAGTACGAATATCCTGTACAATCCGCTTCAAATTGAGAACTGGGTGAATCCGAGTTTCATGCTGTAAAGCAGAGTTGAAATATTCCTGCTCGATGGCTTCATAGGCAATCAGAGCCTCCACAGGAAGATCCAATACACTGACAATTTCATTCAAAACCAGTGCAAAGGTTTGATTGGCATAGCGCACAACAACCATGGCGCTATCAGCACCATAAGGCGCTGCTTCCTGTTGCAGATAACGGTTACTGTCCATCACAGGAATCATATCTCCACGGTAGTTGATCAAACCGTCCAAACGCCCTGCTTCTGAAGGCAAACGCGTAATTTGAACCATGCGGATAATCTCCACAATATGATCCGCATCTACGGCAAACGTACTCTCTTGGGTCTGACACAATACAAAAAGCACGGCGCAATCCTCCTTAGTAGGTCCGCTTCGCGGGCTTCAAACGACTCAAGGTTTTTACATTGGTTAAAATCTTAACAGCAAGGGTGTTATAGTCCATATTTTTTGGTTTTTCCATAAAACCAACCGCCCCTAATTTCATAACTTCGTTTTTCTTTTCTTCAGGAGGCTCTGCAGAAGTAATCACAAGAATTGGAGTAGGTTGAGAACTCATGATCTGCTTAATCGCTTCTGGTGCATTCTGTTTGGGCATGCGGTAATCCATAAGCACAATATCGGGTTTGAGCTCCAGCGTTTTCTTTACTGCATCCTGACCATCAGAGGCCATGCCCACGACCTTGATGGAAGTGTCTTTTTCAAGCACCCCAGCCAAGAGTTTTTGAATAATCGAAGAATCTTCTGCAATCAATACATTGGTCATTTTGGGTTTTCCTTTCTTTTTTAAGCCGCATCCTGCAGGAGACGAGAAATCGTATCCAACAGAACTTTCTGATTGAATTCACCTTTGACAATATAGGCATCAATCCCTGATTCAAATCCTTTGGCCTTGAATTCATCTGAGGCCAAAGAGGTCACCATAATCAAGGGGGTGTTCCGGTACTCTGATTCCTTTTTCAGCCAGGAAGCAAATTGATAACCATTCATTTTTGGCATTTCCACATCGGTAATCACCAAATCCAGCTCAGGCATCAAATTGAGAACCTGCTGCTTGCCTTCAAGCCCATTTTTACCAATAAACACCTCAAAACCAGCGGCTTCAAGAATATTTTTCTCAAGTGTACGGGTTGTGACCGAATCATCTACCACCAAAACGCGGGTTTTGCGGCCTTTTTTACTGCTGCGACCCTCTTCTTCTGCGGCATCAACCATCAGGCTCATGCGTTCTACACGCACCGAAGACAATTGGTTGATAATCTCCGCAATATTCAGAATCACGACAGGCTCCCCGCTGCCCATCAGAGTTGCCCCTGAAATATAGGGAACTTTGAGCAGTTGAGAACCCAAATTTTTCATGACCATTTGCTGAGATTCCAGAACCTGATCCACCACCAAGGCAAAACGCAGACGGTTCGATTCCACAATCAAGGCAGAAAACTCCTCGTCGTCCCGCTCACGACCCGGCAAACGCAGCATATTTTTCAGACTCACCAGTTTGATCGGCGAACCGTCAAAATAAATCGCTTTGCTGACGCCATTATCGGCAAGATCACCCGGCTTCACGGTCAAGGTCGATAAAACGGCTGAGCGCGGCAGCGCAAAGGTTTGTTCTGCAATCTCAACCAGGAAGGCATCAAAGGTCGTCAACGTAACTGGCAGTGAGAGGGTAAAAATCGTTCCGCGTTGCGGCTCAGACACGACAACAACAGACCCGTTCAAACCCTCAATCGTATTCTTGACAACATCCAAACCGACCCCACGGCCAGAAATATCCGTAACCTGATCGGCCGTAGAGAAACCGGGCGTAAACATCAACTGGCTCAAATCATGATCACTGAGCGTAGCAGATTGTTCAAGCGTCACCAGACCCAAGCGGATCGCCTTGTCGCGCACCTTATAAAAATCAATGCCACGGCCATCATCATGAATTTGAAAGACAATATTATTGCCTGAAAGCGAGATCGCAACCGAAATAACCGCTTCGGCATCTTTGCCTGCCTGGGTACGTTCAGTCGCCGATTCAATTCCATGATCCAAAGCGTTGCGCAAAATATGGGCGAGCGGATCCTTGAGCTTTTCAATCAGAAGACGATCCAACTCAATCTCTTCTCCAATTACCTGCAGGCGAACCTTTTTGCCCAGTTTAGAACTGGTATTGCGAACCACCAAACGCAGGGGATTGACCAGATTGCTGGCCGGTAACATACGCGTGGTACGGGAGTTGTACTGAATTTCTTCAACCAAAAGTGCAAAGCTGCCATTGTTGTTTTTGAAAGTTTTGACCACCCCGTTGATCTGGTCCTCAAGATCGCTGAAGACATCCTGTAAACGTGAAAATACCTCATGTGCATCTTCCGGGCGGAAATGCTCTTCCCGACGCTTCATTTCTTGGCGTGAACTTTCAACCACACTCAACATCATGCGAATATCAGCCAAGCGCTGTTCGTAGGCAATCTTATTGATCAAAAGCTCATCAGACAAATTGATAATCTTATCAACCTTATTGACCGCGACGCGAATCGTGTCGTCCTGACTGGCCGGTGTTGCTGACTGGGCCACTTTCTCTTTTTTGGTTTCCTGGGTGGTTTTTAAATCCACCTTGCGCGAACCCGAACCCGAAGAAATTTTCTGTTCAAATTCATCAAACAGCGATTTCTCGCGCTGCACAGCTGCCACCACCTGTTGAGGCGTTTTGTTCAAGGTAATCCGGGTGGGTGAGGTATCCAGGGTACGACGAATAGCGGCAGGAGTGTCCAGAGTCGTGCGTTTAAGCTCTTCTTCAGCACTTGCCTTGGCCTGTTTCGTGACCTGATCCACCAAAACACGCACGGTTTCAAGATAACGGAAAAGACGCTCCATTTTGGTGGCATCAAAGATATCGGGATTCTCGCGCAATTCGCTCATAAATGTTTCCATATCATGAGCAGCTTGGCCAATCCAGGTCACCCCCAAGGCATTGGAATTGCCTTTTAAAGTGTGAACCGCGCGGTAAATTTCTTCGATGGCCTCAATCAGATCCAATTTTTCCTGCTCAAGATCCAACATCGTCTGGCTGACGGTTTCAATCAGCTCTTGCGATTCCATCAAATAGATATCGCGAACCTCTTCAGGAATTTCAGCCCCCTCTTCAGGTTGATAAGCTTCCCAGCCCAAAACAGAAAGATCTTCATCTGTTTTGACAGGATGCGTGAGTTTGCGAACACGCATGCGAACTTTTTCAAGATGCCAGAAAATATGCTCCATTTTAGACGGATTAAAGATATCGGGATGGTCACGCAACTCGCGTAAAAGAGGCTCCATTTCTGCAGCAGCATCCCCTACCCAGCTCACCCCCAAAGCATTGGAATTGCCTTTTAAAGTGTGAACTGCACGGTAAATATCCTGAAGTGCTTCACCCACCTCTGCTTTTTCCTGCTCAAGCTCAAGCAAGGTCTGGCTGATCGTATCCATAATCTCTTGAGATTCTTCAAGATAGATATCCCGTACTTCTTCAGGAATTTCAAGATCAGCAGGTGGTTCCTGTTCTTCATGCGGGGGAAAAGCCAAGGGGGCAGTTTCAGGAAGGGAAGTCTCTGTCTCTGAACTTGATTCTTCTTGCGCTGACACTTCAGACGCCGCACTCTTATCCATGTCGGGCTCCTGCATATTCACTTCAACAGATGGGGTTTCAATTGAAACCAGACTTTCTGTGGCAAAGGTTTCAAGCAAATGTGTAAGTTGATCGTACTGGCTACGCAAACGCTGTAAAAAACGGCTTGACGTCTTTTCGGGGTTTTTTAGCGCCTTATTGAGACTCTTTTCTGCAGCGCTCAGAGCAAGCACAATCGGGGAAACACCCAGGGCAACAGATTTAGCGGCCAAGGTTTGAACCGTAATCAAAGATTGTTGTAGCAGGCTTGCTTTTTCTGAATTGGCCCCGGTTTCAAGACTGCTCAATAAATCAGCAAGACGTGAAAAGGAAGCCTTGGCCTCTGTCAGATATAAATTGCGTACTTCAGCGGAAAAAGCGTAGGCTTCAACATTATTCAGAGAAATCAAGCCCTCTTGCGCATCTCCAGTGTCCTCATCAGCCTCGTCCTGATCAGTCTCTGCAAATTCAGACGTAGCTTGGGGCAAATCAGAAGGATTGGCCATTGCATCCCCCTCTTCGGGCTTCTGATTTTTTTTACGTCGACCCTTTCCTGCCTCTACCCGATCCACCAAACGGGATAATTCCTCAATTTTGGCAAAGAGCAGTTCAATTTGCGTACTTTCAAGTTTTCCTGCATTCTGACGGTTGCTGAGAAAACCTTCCAAAGCATGGGATTTATCAGCAACCTCTTCAAACCCCAGGGCATTGGAATCGCCTTTAATCGAATGCACCAAGCGGAAAACTTCTTCAAGCCCTTTGGTCGCATCTACTTTTCGGGTATCAATATTGAGCAGAATGGTGCTGATATCATTCAAATGTTCACGGGTTTCAACCAAATAGAGTTCTTGAATCTGAGGAGTCAATTGAAATCCCTCTTCAGCCTTCATCAATTGGTCAATCGTTGCGGCATTGGCCGTATTGCGAAAATAATAGTTGAGAAAGGTTTCAATGCTGTCCACATAAGACAGGAGCATGTCCTGAACCTCTGAAGACAAAAACTCACTGCTTTCCTGAACACGCTTAATTTCTCCTTCCAACTGAAACGCCAGATTGGAGATATCCAAAAGACCTGCCGCATTGGCTTTGTCTTTTAATTGATGCGTGTCTTCAAAGAGGGCTGCCACTTTCGTGGCAACCTCTTTGGAGGCGTCAGAGGGCAAGCCTCTGACCTCCTCCAGCAACTGACGGGCAAAACCAATATAGCTGTACCCATCAGCCTGCAATTCCTGACGCAGTGCGTCCTGTTCTTCAGAGGTCTGCATGGTGCTTACCTGGTCTCTACAGCGGTTTGCAGCGTGTTCACCAGCATTTCAAGACGGGTCTGCTGTTCCAGAGCCGAAGAGGTAATCTGGAAAGCGGCCTCAGATGAATTCTGAATCGAGAGGGTCAGTTTATTAATGGTTTGACCTGCTGTACTCGACAACTGATAACCTGCGTCAGCCAGCTTGGTAGCATCTTCTGCCAGCATTACGGAGGTATTCGTCAGGCCCTGAATTTCATTCAGAATTTCAGAGATTTTCTTGGTGGCTTCTTTGGATTCTTCAGAAAGGTTCTTAATTTCATTCGCAACGATTGCAAAACCTTTACCATACTCCCCGACCTTAGAGGCTTCAATCGAAGCGTTAAAAGCCAGGAATTTGGACTGTTTGGCAATATCATCCACAGTTGAAATAATATTTCCGATCGCCTGGGTCTGAGAGCTGAGTTCGAGAATCTTCTCGGCCACATCCTCAATCTGACGTTTAATACGTTCAACGCCCTCAATCGAGTCAGAAACCGCACGCTCCCCTTCGCCTGAAAACTCAGCGGAGGTAGTCGCCATTTCAGATACGATCTTGGCGTTATCCGTTACAATTTCACCGTCAGATTTAATATTGCTGACTTCTTCTGAAATCTCTTCTACCAGTTTTTGCAGAGAGAGTTTGTCTTCTTCAGCTTTAATCGTGAACTGACGAATATTGCTGACCATTTCATTGAAGGATTGGCTCAGATTTCCCAATTCGTCCTGTGAAGTAATATTCACTTCAGCGCCCAAATTGCCATTGGTAACTTCTTCGGCTGCAACTTTCAACTTGGTAATGCCCTGAACGATCTGGTAAATAATCCAGCCCCCAATCGCCAGAATCAAAAGGGTCAAAAGACTTACCCAAGTAATCGTGAAAGTACGGTTGTCTTTAAAACGGCCTACACGGGTCAAAAGCAAACGATCTTCACCTTTGATTGAGGTGTCATACATGGCCATCGTTTTTTGTACTGCGGCTTTACTGACTGCAGCAAACTGGCCTACTGACCCTCCCACATTGGCGGTCTTAAGAATATTGCGATCCACATAGTTCAACATGGCGTTGACTGCATTCTGGCTTGCTACCACATTGGGTTCAAGCTCATTTTTAAGATCTTTATCCGTTGTATTTTTATAAGAAACGTCGTGGTCTGAGCGAAGAGCAGCCAAATCTGTAGCAACCAAGCCAGAAAGAACAGTTAAGTCTGTTTTTTCTTGAGCAGATGCCGCTTTTTTCTGAATAATATCTTCTGCCAAAACCTGAAGTTTATACATATTGTCAACCATGCTGGGTACTTTCAGCAGGGTCACGTCCATCAAATAATAACTGTCCAAGTCAGGGTCAAGAATCAGGTTTGAATAGTCCCCGATATAGGTAATTACACTGCGCAGATTGGCAATCAGATCATCATGGACTTTCATACTCTGCGCATGGGACATGCTGCCCACACCCTGTTGAATGCCTGCCCAAGCAGACTTCAAATCTGCAATGCGCTTGGTGGACTCAAGAAAACCTTTGTCTTTCCCATATTTAGCATCGACAGCTTCTAATTCTTCAAAGGCAGAATTCACAGCTGCTTGCAAAGGCGCAAGATCCCCCCCTAATTTAAGCGACTTGCGGCGATTATCTACCACCTTGTGTTCAGGCATGGAATCCAACATTTTTTTAAGGGGCACCAAATAGGCATCCCCATAGTATTCTTTGGTACCAAAATTAATCGCGATATTTTTTTCCGAAACCAGCAAAAACAAAAGCGTAATAATCGGAAACAGGATAGCTGCTCCGACCAATGCCATCTTGGCTGAAATATTTATACGTAGCAGTGACACGAGATATTCTTCCTCCTCAGGCCCTTTGGCCGGTTTGAATCAATAAATCCACAGTTCGTGGAGATTAATCTACACATGATAGTATTTGCAAACAACAATTGCAAGAACTGTTAAGTAATTACTTTTAATATAAGCGAAAGCGAAACAGTCACAAACAAAGGGCTTAAGCGTCATAAATGTAATATTGTAAATTTTTGTATGATAATTGTTAATTTTAAATAACCATTTAAGTCACAATCATTCCCATATCCCCCCTGAATCTCTTTCAATTAAATGTTCAGAGCTTTTAGTCTCTGTATTAAGACACGATAAATGGAGGGATTGACAGAACCCATTTGACCTAGACTATACTATTGAGAGAATAAAAGTTATTACTATACCAATTAACTTTAAACAAGCAGTCCGTGAGGGTTTTAAGTGTAAAAATAGCAAAAGCTATCTTTACAATAAATTCAATCACAAACCAAATAAATAATTAATATGCAATATTTTGCACACTGAAGGAAATGAAAGGGACATCTGAATGAAGAAAAATATCTCGTTGAATCTGAAAAAGAAACTGCATCAAACACTTGCATTAAGTTTATTGTGCAGCTTTATTGCAGCTCCTGCTTTGGCACAAGAGGAAAGCACCGCTACAATGAGCGTTACAGAAACGGCTGCAGCCTCTCCCCTCAAACTGGAAGTTTATTTAGATGCTTATTATAGTTATGACACGGATACCCACATGAAAGATGCCAAGGGTGTCCTAAGTCCCAAAATTGAATCTTCACTCAATACCATTGGCTGGCGCAGAAATGAATTCAACCTGAACACTGCACAAATCACAGCCAGTTTGGAACAAGATTGGTATCGTGGACGCACCACACTTCAAGTAGGAACCATCAGCCAACAGTCTTGGACACCTGCAGCCTATAGTGCGATCCAAGAAGCAAATCTGGGTTTTAAAGCCCTGGGCAACCTGGGTGGAGAAGGCAATGATCTCTGGGTCGATGGCGGAATATTTTTAACCCATATTGGAAATGAAGCGCTCTTGCCCCGCTATAATTGGTTGAGTAATCTGGCCTTGGTCACGATGTTCGAACCCTTTTATCAGTCTGGCGTTCGTGTCAGCTACAATCTGGGCAGCATGCTCACCGCACAATTACATGTTCTGAATGGCTACGGAAATATCGTAGACAACAATGCAAACAAAAGTGTGGGCTGGCTGATTGGCTATAACCCCATGGACAATCTCGGTGTTTCCTGGAGTGGTCTTGTCGGCGATGAGAGCAATACTGGCGATGCAAGTTTCGTTCGCTTTTACAATAACTTCAACCTGAACTATATGATCCTCGAAAACCTGGGTATTCGTGGCCAGGTCGATGTGGCCAATCAATCAAATGCAGGTCTCTACTACGGTGGACAACTGACTGCCCGTTACGATTTTCTTGAGCATTTTGGCGTCACCGTTCGTGGTGAAATGATTCAGGATCCCAATGGGGTTGTAACTGCAGATAAGCTTCAAGGCTGGGGGGCAACTCTCGGTTTGGAATACCGCCCAACCAAACAATCCTATGTTCGCCTTGAAGCCCGTGAATTGATGATGGATCCCAATAAAAACCAATTGTTTATGGATGCCAATGGCAATACATCCAGCAATCGGTTCGAAATACTCGCCAATACCGGCATCTGGTTCTAAACAACCACAGCCACCATCTGGCTTTCAGCATGACGCTGCCGGAGGAAAATTCCTCCGGCATTTTTTTTTAAAAAACCAAATCATGAAACTGTTCTTCATATGAACGCGCATAATCGACTAAAATATCCAAATCATTTAAGTCATGCCCATCTAAAGTCGCCTGCATAATCAGAAGTTTTTCCTTACTCCAACGGGCAGGATCCTCGGAAAGACGGGTAATTTCATCTTTCAAACCCGATACCCGTTCAGATAAATCCTTGGCTTGTAAATATTGACGCTCTCTTCCCAAAAATTCAAAAAAAGCCACCAGTACAGGTGAGACTGATTCAAAAAAATTGGGTTCTGCAATCATATGTGCAGGAAAATCTTCTAAGCAACATTCCTGCGCGGCGTCGGGCGCCCATTCAGCCGGTGAAAGCGATCGATAACTGAACATATACTCCCCAAAGCCTAAGATCACAGGCCCCGATTCATCCTGCGCGTCTTCAGAAAGGTTAAAATATTCAGGACTTTTTAAAAAGGCATTTTTCCAAACTGCTACCAACTCAAGAACCTGATCCAAATTATGAGGCTCTAATCCCTTGAACACACTGTTTTATCTCCTAGATAAAAAATAACCCATTTTATTTTATACAGAAGAGTTTTTCATTCTTACAAAGCTAGAAGCATTCAATAATAAAACTAGATTAAGTTTTAATTTAAAAGTTTTTCAAAAAAAGCTTTCATCACGGTCTGATAGGCTTCATTCAGGCTGCTGAAGACGTAATCAGGATCTGGCCGATGCTGGTACTCACCCCGTAAAACCTGTTCTCCATAGCCTGAACGCAAAAGAACCGTTTGGGCCCCCACCCGAACCCCCACATCAATATCCGTGGCCTTGTCACCCACCATGAATGAGTGAGCGAGATCGAGGTTCAAGTCCCGAGCCGCCTGCTCAAGCATGCCGGGCTCGGGTTTACGACAATCACAGGCATAACTGTATTCAGCCACATTGCCCTCTGGCAAATGGGGACAATAATAAACGCCATCCAAATGAGCCCCTTCGACCGCTAAAAGCTCAGCCAGACGTTGGTGAAGTTTTCCCAACCAATCTTCAGGGTAATACCCCCGCGCCACACCCGACTGGTTGGTGACCAAGACAACAGGAATTCCCATCTGATTTAAACCTCGAATAGCTTCAGCAGCGCCTGGAATTAAAACCAATTTTTCAAGTTCACGAATATAGCCCACCTCCTGATTAATCGTTCCATCACGATCCAAAAAAACAGCAGGTCTGGGTGAAGAAGTCATAGTTCAATTCCTGATTTAATTTCGTTACTCTGTATTTTACAAGGCCAGACAAGTGCTGTCAGCCCAAATGGCTTGAAAGACTCAAGCTTCTAAAGGCAAAAGACATTCGGGTTGATTATAACGTACAGCATTGACCTGGGGTGAAACCGGATAATAAAGCAATTCCTGCTCAGGTAAAGAACGTAGCAGAGCCAGAACCTGCTCCGAATCATTCAAGTTGGGTTCAAGCCACAATTTTTGCTGTTCAGGCGCTAAAATGACAGGCATGCGATGATGCACCTCCTGTAAAGTTGGATGGGCTTCGGTGGTCAAAATGGCGCAGGTCGAAAGCCATCCTCCCTCCGGTTTTTTCCAATGCTCAAATATACCGGCAAAAGCAATCGGATGAGGCTGACCGGAATGAATATAAACGGGCTGCTTTTGCTTTTCCTGACCGGATTTCCACTCATAAAAGCCATCTGCGGGAATCAGGCAACGTCGATGTTTAAATGCTTCACGAAAACTTGGTTTTTCTGCAACTGACTCCACACGGGCATTGATCATGCGCGCAGCCCCCGAAGCATCTTTGCTCCAGGCGGGCACCAAGCCCCAACGCACAGCCACCAATGCGCGTTTATGCAAACGGGCATGCCACAATACCACGGCGATTTCCTCTGTGGGCGCAATATTATAACTCGGCGCCAGATCGGTCTCCAATTGTGCATCAAAAATTTCAGCCAAGGCTTCTAATTCAGTTTTTCTCACAAAACGCCCACACATCTGCTTATGCCTCTCTTTTCTGGAATAATTCAGTCTATCACCCAGACTTTGATGAGATCAGGTATCCTGATCATCAGGTTCCAACTGAAAGGGAATCCGAAGTTAAAAATCCTCAATCTATTATTCAAGGAGATTCAGAGTATCATGGCCGAAATCAAAAAAATCAGCCTGATGGCCTCCCAGGACTGGAGCATGCGCTATGCCATGCGCACCTTTGTAGATTTTCTCGATCGCACCCTGCACTATAAAGGCAAGGAATACAAAATTGAACTGCACCGTGTCATTGCGGAACCTGTCGCCTGCGGCGCCAATTTGCAGGGCAGTACCGATTTTATTGTCGATCGCACCATTCATTGGAACGATTACTATAAATGCTGGGCAGGTACAGCGGTCAACTCTGGACTTTCTTTCGCCAATCACAGCTATACCTTTAATATTTATGACAAACACAGCACCACCGATCTGCTGACCCGCGTGGTTCACCCTCGCGATCGCGTCCCCACCACCGTTTTGCTACCTCAATTCAGCCCCTATACCTATGACCAGAAAATGGAGGAATGGTGGAAATACGAACAGGAAGTCATTATCGAAAATACCCAGTTTGGCTGGGATGAAAGCCGCCGCACAACGGATTGGGCCAAAGTCAAAAGCACTCTGGATCGCGCAAAAAAACACATGGCCAAGCAACAGCTTTTGCGTGAACAATTCTATGTTCAAGGCAATTATGTCGCAGACGCCGTTGATAAATTTTTCGACAATAAGTTCCCGCTCTTTCTGAAAAAACCTTTCGGGGGAGGCGGCAGCGATGTCTACAAAATTGATTCCATGCAAGAACTCTATGAAAAATATGATACGGTCACCAAAGGCCGTGCCTTTCACTTGCAGGAAGCCGTCGAAAACTACGATGCCTTTATCCGCTGTATGGGCATTGGCCCTCAGATTATGCCCATGCGCTTCCAACCCGATGCCCCCCTACACGAACACTACAGCCCTGAAAAACTGCGGGTTGAAAAAGACATGTTCGGTCGCCTTGAAAACTATGTAAGCTTTATCAATGCCTTTCACCGCTGGACCTACAATTCCTTTGAGGCCCTGATCAAAGATGGCGCCATTCACCCGATTGATTTCGCCAATGCCTGTCCTGACAGCAATTTCACTTCCTTACACGTGCATTTCCCCTGGCTGATCTGCGCACTGCTGAAATGGTTCTCCTTCTGCGCTGTCACACAGAAGGATATGCGCTTGGATCTTGAGCAGGAAGATTATCTCGCGATTATCAATGACCCTGACAAGAGCCAAGAAGAGAAATACGAGCTTTGCATGGCCAAAGCCCGCGATTATTTCAGCATTGATGATTTCAATCAGTTCTGCGAAGACAATTTCAGCGATCTAAACGAGCGCATGATTGAATTCTATGATCAGTATTTTGATCAACTGATGGGTGTCTTCATGGAGTATAGCGATTTCCCTGAGCATGAACATGGCCATTTCTTCAACTACTATAAAGACATGATGGAAAATATCTTCCGGGCCAATGCGGATGAATACCTTACCACTGTGATTTATAGCTAAGCCCGCCAAACAAAAGCCCGGATTTTGGCCGGGCTTTTTTCTTTGGAATTTAATGCGGACTACCGTATTTTTCAGCCATCAAATTCAGGCATCAGCATGCTCGGCCTGTAAAAACTCACTCTCGAGCGTACTGATTTTGGCTTGGTACCATTGGGGCAAAAGTGAACCAATCAACATGGCCAGAATCGCGGTCAAGAGCCCCCCGAGCTGGGGGGGCCAAACCTCAAGCAATGGCTTGGGTAAGAAGATTTCCATCGCCAACCAGACTCCCAAGCCCCCCAACATAGCAGCCAAAGCGCCTTGGGTCGTGGCTTTTTTCCAGAACAGTCCTGCTGTCAGCGGCACAAAAGCTGCAACCAGGGTAATTTTATAGGCATTTTCCACCATTTTATGAATGGAAGAATCAGATTGCAAAGCGTAATAAAGCACGCAAAGCGCAAAAACCAGCAAAACCATTCGAATCATGCGCAGAAAAGCAACATCGCTGATTTGCGGGAAAAAGCCCTTGAGAATATTCTCAGAAAAGGTAATTGAGGGTGCCAGCAGCGTGGCCGAAGAAGTACTCATAATGGCAGAAAGCAAAGCACCAAAGAACAAGACCTGGGCAAAGAGCGGCGTGTGTTCCAAAATCAGCGTGGGTAAAATTTTCTGGGCATCTACTGCCAAAATAGCTTGAAATTTTTCAGGTGCCACGAGCAAAGCGGTAAAAGCCAGCAGCATGGGCACAAAAGCGAAGACAAAATACAAGCCTCCCCCCAAAACCGTACTGTAGACGGCAGTATCTTCGTCTTTGGCTGAGGTCATGCGTTGAAAAACATCCTGCTGAGGAATCGATCCCAACATCATGGTCAACCAGGCCGCAATAAAGGGCATCCAGGCCGAAGCCTGGCGGGGAAAAAATACAAATTTCCCCTGACTGGCGGCTTGATGCACCACATTGCCCAGCCCCCCCACTCCCGGCAGGGTGGTGACATACCAACCAATGCCCAAAAGACCAGCCATGATCACGATCATTTGCACAAAATCAAGCACAGCAACCGAGAGCATGCCGCCAAAAACCGTATAGGTCAAAACAATCAGGGCCCCTAAAATCATGCCATTGTGTTCCGAGATTTCCCCGCCGCTGATCACGGCAAAGACCAGCCCCAAAGCGCGAATCTGAGCAGAGACCCAGCCCAGATAAGAAACAACAATACAAACCGTGGCTAAAATTTCAATCACGCGATTATAGCGAATTCTGAAAAAATCCCCAATCGTCAGCAAATTGAGGCGGTAGAGTTTGCGGGCAAAAAAGAGACCCGCAAAAATCAGGCACATACTGGCGCCAAAGGGATCTGATGCCGTAGCGCTTAAGCCCTCTTGCAAGAAGGTAGCTGAAAGTCCCAAAACGGTTTCTGCGCCAAACCAAGTCGCAAAAACTGTCGCGGTCACCACAGGAAAAGAAAGATGCCGACCCGCCACAGCAAAATCGCGGGTATTTTTGACTTTGAGCGCGGCCCAAAGCCCAATCCCGACCGATAAAAACAGATAGAGAAGTACAAAGCCAAAAAGCATGGTTCAGTATATCAGCTCTGCATTTAGAAAACAGCCTCTTAAATACAGCAATCGCAAAGTCCACAGCCAGGCTGTAAAGGAACTTCAAAATAACGCTCTAATTGCTCTCTGCGACAACGCCGGGTTTTTAAATAGCGTCTAAAAGCCGCTTGCTGATTTCGCAAAAACTGCTGTTCCTGTTTTTCTGCCCGAAACACAGCCCATTCCATTTCGCGACTCAAAACCTCTGCATTCAAACGGTAACGCTTACCTGCCAAGGGTTGAATCCAGCCTTGCGCCAGCCATGGCAAAAGCATGGTATTCAGAGATTGGTCACTGAGATCCAGACGATCCTGAACCTCTATCAGCGAAAGTCCTTTGCCCAAGAGCTGCCAAACCCGCTTGGGCAATTCAGCTTCAAGTTTGTTAAATCCGCCGCCTTTTTCTCCCCAAAGCCAAAGCGCCAGGGCTTGGGCCTGAAACTTGCGATTTCGTCCCCCCCGCCCAATTTCCTGAACATAGGCGTCTAGGCTCTCGGGCAAATGCCAATGAATCACCGTTGCGATATCAGGGATATCCACCCCCATGCCAAAGGCGGTGGTCGCCACCAAAACCGCCAGGGGTTCTGAGCGAAAGTGCTGATAGGCTGCCTGGCGCTGAGTCAACGAAGCCCCTGCATGGTAAAAACTTGCTGGGAAGCCCTTTTCACGCAGTGCCTGAGCCAATTCTTCTGTCGCTTGGCGAGACCGTGCGTAAATCAGGGTCTTGCCCTGAATACCTGCCAATAATGCCTTGCGTTTGCTGCGGGGTGTCCAGCATCGCTGAATCCGAATCGCGATATTGTCACGCAAAACGGATCCCTGGAAGAGCTTCGGAGCCTTTAAGCCCAAAACCTGTGAAATATCCGCCTGAACCTGGGGAGGGGCTGTCGCGGTAAAGACTCCAAGCACAGGGCGCTGCTTCCAGCTTGATAATAATGAACCAATCTCGCGGTAGGCCGGGCGAAAACTACGGCCCCATTGAGAAATGCAATGCGCTTCATCGATGACCAATAAACGGGGAGGCAGTTCTGCAAGAAAGGTCTGCAAAGCGGCTCCTTGGAGCTGTTCTGGGGACAAATAAAGAAAGGCCTGAGCAGTGTTCGTTAAGGCGGTTAGCAGTTTGCGTCGCTGTTCTGGACTGAGTTGACTGCTGAGTTGCCAAGCAGGCAATCCTTTGGCCTGTAAGTCTTCTACCTGCTCCTGGATCAAAGCCAAAAGTGGTGAAACCACCAAGGTCAGCCCTCCCAAAACCAAACCTGCCAATTGAAAACAGAGGGTTTTTCCTTCACCTGTCGGCAAAAGAGCCAAAACATCACGCTTTTCAGTCAGGTTTTCTACAATGGGTTGCTGATGCGAACGCAATTGAAATTCTTTACCCCAATATCGCGCTAAAACAGTGGGCCACGCTTTTGCTTGCAAAAACAGATCTCCTTTTCAGACCCTGGGCATCAGGGCAAAAATACGTTATCCTGCCTTTGATCCTACCCCCAAAGAGGAAGCCCTGTGAATACCTGGAGCCTGAATTGCTATGAATTGCTCCTGCGCCCAGCGCAGGCTTTGCCCAAATTGGCCCAGCGCGGTCATTGGGGTTTGGCGGCCTGCATTCTGGCCCTGACTACTCTTTTGCACACCCTTACCCAAGCGGGTTCATCGCATCAACCTTTGTTCACCCTTTTGCCTCAATTGATGGTAAATGGAGGGGGCTGTTTTGTGCTCTGGATGATCTTTTCATTGATGATCAGCCTGAGTGCTGATCTTTTTGGTGGAACGGGTCGCATCACAGATACCATGACAGGTCTGGGTCTGGCTGCCTTGCCCTTGGTCTTGTTGGCCCCCATCAGCGCTTTGCCCAATTTTTTAGGCCAAGCGGGTGTCACCCTTCAATTGCTCCTGAGCATCGGCATTGGGTTTTGGGTTTTGGTACTCTCTGTCATGGGGATACAATCTGCTCAAAAATTCAGCCTGGATAAGGCCATCGGCAGCCTGGTCATCAGCGGCATGCTGGTTTTGGGGTTCAGTTTTCTGGGCCTGCTGACAGGCATTTCTCAATTGATGCTCAGTATCCAAGAACTTATCGCCTGAATCTCAGACTGGGCATCATTCTCCAGGCTGTGTAGCCGGAGGCAGTTGGGTATCATTCCCACTTTCAGTGCTGCTACAGGAACGGTTGTCATAAGGGGGCACTCGGTTGTTTAAAGAAGCCTGTTTTAAGCGTTCAAATTCGGCAAGGTAAAACTGAGCGACCTTGGGAGAACGAATAATCAGCGTATTTTCATTGTTGCGTTCTTCGGCATTTTTAGAAAAGTTATACGACCCTGTAATTACAACCTGATCATCCACAATAAAGACTTTGCTGTGTAAAAGTGCCTGATTGCCATCAATCATCACCGGTATATTTTTGGTCAACAAATCCTGATAAACCGAATATTGGGTGATCATACAGCCATCAAAAATACCTTCAATTTTCACGCCATCCCGATGTTTCTTCACCAATAATTTTTGCAGGTCTTCATCAGTGACGGAGAAAGCCATAAAACGAATCCGTTTTCGGGCTTTGCCCAGGGCATCCATAATCGCCTGCTTGGTTCCTCCCTTGGGAGAGAAAAAGGTTTGCACTACCGCCCCATCGACCTGTACAACAGGATAGGGAATCTGATGGTCATTGGGTCCCAACAGGCCCTTGACGAAAAGTCGGTTAAACTCGGCCTGATAATTCGCAGCCAATTGTGGAGACGTAATTTTGATAGAATTATTGTTGTCGCGGTACATGGAATAGGGAGTTAGGTTGAGAGAGCCTGTGATCACGTGCTGCCCATCAATGATCATAAATTTATGATGCATAAAGGCCCGGCGGTTATCGCCTTTGATTTGAATACCCACCTTGCGCATGGCGGTATGAATCGGGCGGGGTGCGCCGTCTTTACCTGAGACACTCATATTGTCACTGTCGGTCATGACTCTGACCCGCACCCCGCGCTTGCGTGCAGCGATCAAGGCTTCAGCAGCAGAGGGTTCTTCCAGATCAAAAATTGCAATATCAATGGTTTTTTGGGCTTCAGAAATCAGCTTGGCAAATATTTTATCGGGGTTCTGTGGATCTTGGTGCCCTGCAATTTCATTATCGGCATAGAGCGCATGATAGGCATTGTTGAATTTAACTGCCAAATCACCAAAATAAAGCGGAGCATAGGCGCGCAGAGCAGAATTCGTCGCAACAGGAGGTAAAAACGGAAGCGGTGAAGAGGAACAGGCAGAAAAAGCACTTACACTCAAAGCAGCAGCGAAAAGACCCAGGCTTGTTTTTTTCAAAGCGCTTGCCATCTGCAATTTTAAACTCACAAATTTTGAGCTGAATGCTCGCTTCATAAATAACCTCTCTGCGCGATCCCGATAACTCTATCATCTGGTATTTCGACAGGGTTCTTGCGGAGATTAAATATTTTTTAATCTTTATTTTGTTTGATTTTATTCTTAAAACGAAAAAACCCGGAGAGAAACTCTCCGGGATGGCCTGTAAAAGAGGAGGTCAGGAGGACATTAGACCGCTACAGGTGTTTCAAGTTTAAGCAAATCTTGCAGGCGTGCGCGGTCAAACCCTACAACATATTCGGCTTCACCCTCGTTATATACAAATTCAGTTACAGGGACGCCCAATTGACCGGTATTGCGAACCAAACGCTCAGCTTCAGCTTGATCAAGATCCACATAAACCTCTTCAAACTCTATTTTTTGACCTTCGAGCCAGGATTTTTCCATTCGGCAATAGGGACAGGATTTTGTGGAGTAAAGCTTGACCTTTTCCAGTTTTGGCTCCCCCACGCCGGCAGCGGCATGTACCAGTTCTCTGAGCTGTGCGCTGGCTTGAGCAGCAATCTTGGCGAAATCAGGGCTTTGAGCCAACAACTGCATGAGTTGGCTGACCCCCACCTGAACCTCATTGTCTTTTTTCAAAAGGGTCACTGAACAAGGCGCAAATCCCAAAACCTGGTGATCGTGCTTGATCAGCTCGCCCAACCAATCTGGGCGACAGAGCAAAACCATTGTTCCCTGATCCTCCGGTAAAGCAGTGGTGCCTAACTCTTTCCAGCCTTGCTCAGCTGCGGTGGCCTGCAAAGCTGCCAGGGTTTCGTCAAAGGAACGGGTACTTTTTCTAAAATATGCGAGTTTCATGTATTTGTTTCTCCTGCCAAATTCTCTTTTGAAATTATCTTACCATACCCCCTATGGTATATCAAGTATTTTATATCAAAGATCTTTTATCAACGCTCTCAAGCCTTGAATACAAAGAAAATCTTTAAAGGATAAATCTGGAACTAAGACTCTGAGGCCATATCCTGTTTGCGTTTGCTTTGAAGATTCTGGCTGACATCCTTGGCAAGGGTCACAAAATCAGAGGGGATCATGATCAAGGTGGTGGTATTGTTTTCAGCTCCCACCTCTGAAATCATCTGCATGCGCCGCAATTCAAGTGCAGCAGGGTTTTCTGCTATTTGGCGCGATGCTTCGGCCAGTTTTTCAGAGGCTTCAAGTTCGGCTTCTGCTTTAATAATCCGCGCCCGTTTTTCACGATAGGCTTCAGCTTCTCGGGCCATGGCCCGCTGCATGGAAGAAGGAATTTCAACATCTTTCATTTCGACCATTTCAACCTTTACCCCCCAGGGATCCGTGGCGTCGTCCACAATCTGGCGCAAGGTAGCATTGATCGAGCTGCGCTCTTTCAAAACTTCGTCCAATTGATGCTGGCCAATAATGTTTCGCAAACAGGTCAAGGCAACTTGGTAAACAGCTTCACTGTAATTGGCAACACTGATCAGGGCTTTTTCAGGATCTGTGACACGGTACCAGAGCACTGCGTTGACTTTGACGGTTACGCTGTCTTTGGTAATGGTTTCCTGCTGCTCTACATCCACTGTATTGGTGCGGATATCCACCTTGCGATCCCATTCAAAAACAGGAATCAGAAAATAGAGACCTGGCCCCCTGACACCCACAAAACGTCCCAAACGAAAAACAACTGCACGCTGATATTCTTGGGCGATACGAATGCTGGAAATAATCAGGAAAAGTAGAATGACAAAGATAATAGGTAAAATTCCTGGCATATATGCCTCCTGGGTGAATTCTCACCTGAGCTTATTATACGCCCTTGAAAAAAGGAAAACAAAAAAGAGAAGAACTCCGGCGAACCTTAAACTTCCCGCGTCCTTAGCAGTCTCATGGAGTCTTCATCGTTGACCGGCGGGGCCATTCCATCTCAGGCGCCCCGGTTGCACTCCTGACGTTTGAAACGCCTTCAGCGCACCTGACACCGGGCCTTTCAGCCCGAGCTGCCGGACACGACTATCGGAACCCGAAGATCCCGATCCTCCTCCAGACTTTCATCTGGGTACTTCAGGGGCTTTCCCCTGGCTCGTCTGTGCAAAACCGATTGCTACCGCTTCTGCCTGGGCCTTCCTGCTGTTTTAACAGCTTCAAGGCTTTTCACCCGAACCAGATCCGTAGTTCCTGTCGCCAGAAACCCGCTCCCCTCCTGTACTTCATTCCTTCAGGGTGTTTCACCATCCGCAGATTGACCACCGTTACCGGCGCCTGCCCCTCTTACCGTTTTTACGGTTTCAGGGGGTTATAACCCTGCGTGCAGTGTTTCCGGTGTTGCCACCAGAACTTGACCCTCCTGGATTTGGCCCTTCAAGGATTTCTCCCCGTCTGAAACTTCTCCGGCACTTCTGCCCGACTGCCTTCTTGCCCTTATTCCCTTGCGAGAACCTGGCTTCAAGGCTTTGCCTCTTCAGATCGGATCGGCTGGCTGAACGCTGCCTTCCTTCTTGGACTTCCGACCGGGACTTACACCCGGCCCTGCGTGACGCTTTGTTTAAGCTCACTCGGAGTTCGTAATATTCAT
>PFGG01000045.1:0-22214 GCA_002783405.1 bacterium (Candidatus Blackallbacteria) CG13_big_fil_rev_8_21_14_2_50_49_14
ATCGTCATGAGGAGACCTTTCCTGTGTCAAAAAACTTAAATCGCACCCCGAATCTCGTGATTCAAGGTGCGAAGAACTTTCATTCTGAACTACTGCACAATATGAAAAAAATATAAAAATTGTCTCAAATTGTATCTAGAAATATTTTATCTGTAACAATCTTTGTATTTTTGTATTATTATCTGACCTGATAAATATTGAGTATAAAGTTGCAGAGCTGTTCGAAAGCCCTCCAGAAAAGAACCGCTCTGCAAAACAGGCTTTTAAAACAGAAATGAGGCAGGCCTTGAAGATTCTTAAATCAAGGGCTCTCTGCTCAGCAGTTGGCTGCGCACTTCCATCAGGGCAAAGCCGAGCAAGTTCAGCCCCTTCCATTTTTCTGGGTTTTGGGCGCGTTCATCCTGAGCTGAAAGCCCAATGCCCCAGATTTTATCTTCTGGGCTGGCTTCCACCAAAATCTGATTCCCTGTTTGCAGTAAAAATTCCTGCAAGGCCAAATTTTGTCTGAATTTTTCAAGATTGGCTTCAAGATTGGCATCCCAACGATGCAGCAGCCATTTTTTTTCATCAAACCCTTTGACCTGCCTGCCCAGTTTTTTGGCACTTGCGGGGTCAGGGGCATGGCGAATCTGATCAAAACAGGCGAGGTCTCCAAAAATCCAGGCTTTCTGAGCCATCAGAAAATGCTCACTGGTCGGGTAAAGATGCCCCTGGGATTCAAACCCCGCAGGGTACCAATTGCTCAGGCAGGATTTATCTACCTGAGTGGCATGTTTTGGGGTATGCCCCCAGAAAAACAGCAAATCTGGGCTTTTGCCTGAACGACAGAATTTCAGCAATTCAGCCAGGGTACGGATCTGAGCGGGGTGCATCGGCAGATTTCCTTTGCAATTATTCGGTCTTCATGTGTTTTAATTGTAATATATACATTTAAAATTTGCAAGACCCCGTTTAAACCTTCAAAATGGTATACTACAGCCGATCTTAAACTGAAACCAATCACCCAATGAGGCAGCCATGACGAGCATGAATCTCCCCACCCGCTTTGATTTTTCTTCTGTAGAAGCCAAATGGAATAAAATCTGGGAAGAAAAAGGCTATTTTCACCCCGAGGTCAATCCTGAGCAAAAACCCTATACGATAGCCTTTCCTCCCCCCAATGTCACCGGCGTTCTGCATATGGGCCATGCCTGCAATGCCACCCTTCAAGATGTTTTGATTCGCTCCCGCAGAATGCAGGGCTGCAATACGCTCTGGATGTTGGGCACCGACCATGCCGGCATTGCCACCCAGATCATGGTCGAGCGCAAAATCAAGAAAGAACTGGGCAAAACCCGCCATGATCTGGGCCGAACTGAATTTCTCAAACATGTCTGGGCCTGGAAAGAAGAACACGGCAACCAGATTATTAACCAAATGCGCCGTCTCGGCGCTTCTGGCGATTATGACCGGGCCCGCTTCACCATGGATGAAGGCTATTCCCGTGCGATTCGCAAGGTCTTTGTGGAATGGTATCAACAGGGCCTGATCTACCGTGGAGAACGCCTGGTGAATTGGGATCCCGTCGGCCAGACCGTACTCAGCGATCTCGAAATTGAACAAAAAGAAGAAAACGGCCAGCTCTTTCATATCCGTTATCCCTTAAGCAGTAATCCTGAAGAATTTCTGACAGTCGCCACGACGCGCCCTGAAACCCTGGTGGGCGATATGGCGGTTGCCGTTCACCCCAAAGATGAGCGCTATCGCCATTTGCTGGGGCAAACCGTGAATCTGCCCTTGACCGATCGCAAAATTCCGATCATTGCCGATGAAATGGTGGAATTTGATTTTGGTTCGGGGGCCGTCAAAATCACCCCCGCCCATGATTTTAATGATTGGGACTGTGGTCAGCGCCATCAGTTGCCCTTGTTACAGGTCATTGGCCAGGATGCCAAAATGAACGAAAACGCGCCTGAAAAATACCAGGGCTTACCCCGTGAAGAGGCACGCAAGGCGATGGTGGCCGATCTTGAAGCCTTGGGGCTTTTAGAAAAAATCGATGCCCATGTCTATATGCCCAGTCGTTCTGAGCGCAGTGGGGCGATAATTGAACCCCTGCCCATGGTGCAATGGTGGGTGAATATGAAGCCTTTGGCAGCTCCCGCGATTGAAGCGATCAAAAATCAAGAGGTGCGCTATACGCCGGATCGCTGGTCTAGAATCACGGTGGAATGGCTTGAGAATATTCGCGATTGGTGCATTTCACGCCAGCTGTGGTGGGGGCATCAGATTCCGGTTTGGTACGATGCAGAAGGCCAGATTGCCTATGTCGGCATGGAAGACCCCAGCCCCGAGGAAATGGCAGCAAAAGGCCTGACCCGTGACGAAGATGTCTTGGATACCTGGTTCAGCTCTGCGCTTTGGACCTTTGCCACCTTGGGCTGGCCTGACCAGACCCCTGAACTGAAGCAATTTCACCCCACCGCAGTGCTTTCCACAGCCAGAGAAATTCTCTACCTTTGGGTTGCCCGCATGATATTTTGCTCGCTTCACTTTTTAGGGGAAATTCCCTTCAAAGATGTTTTGGTGCATGCCACGATTCTGACCAAAGATGGCAAACGCATGAGCAAATCCAAAGGCACAGGCCTGGATCCTCTGCAAATGTTAGACAAATATGGGGCCGATGCCTGTCGTTTCTGGCTGGCAGAAGCCGCCATGAGTGGCCAGGATGTGCGTTTCAGCGATGAGAAGCTTGAAAACGGCCAACATTTTGTCACCAAAATCTGGAATGCCAGCCGCTTTGTCTTGATGAATCTTGAAGACTATGATCCCCAATACAGCTTGGATTTCAGTCAATTGGAACTGGCCGACCGCTGGATTCTCAGCCGTCTGCGCCAGACCGCTGAATCGGTAAGTCAGGCGCTCCAATCCCATTATTTGACCCAGGCCACCAAAGACCTTTACAGTTTTTTCTGGACCGAATTCTGCGATTGGTACCTCGAAATTGCCAAGCCCCGTTTGCAAAACGAGGATCGCAAACAGGTTCAGGCCATTCTGGTGATGTGTTTGGATGCCTCTTTGCGCATGCTTCACCCCTTTATGCCCTTTGTCACCGAAGAGCTTTGGACAGAGGGACTCAAACCGATTTGCCCGAATCTACCGGACAGCCATTTGATCAATGCCCCATGGATAGAGCCTGAGTCTCTGCCCGCTGCGGATGCCGAGGCCGAAGAAAAAATTGGATTGATCATGGAAACCATTCGCGTCATTCGCAATTTGCGCATGGAAGTAGGGGTGCCTGCCAATAAGGAAGCTGAAACCGTGGTTTTGATCAGTGATTCTGAAGCCCACCGCCAATTATTAAGCGAGAATCAACTGGTTCTGGGGCGCATGGGAAAAGTTCAATCCATTCAGGTTCAGCTTGAAGCGGTTGAAATTCCGCAATCTGCCCATGGCGTCAGCCAAGGGGTTCAGGTCATCTTGCCTTTGGCGGGTTTGATTGACCTTGAAAAAGAAAAAGAACGCCTGCAAAAAGAAATTCAAAAACACGAGAAGGATATCAAAGCCTTAAGTGCCCGGCTTGAGAACCCGAATTTTAGATCCAGAGCGCCAGAAGACGTTGTTCAGGAAGTTGAGACCCAATTGAGTACCCTCAGGTTTCAGCAGCAAACCCTGCAAGAGCGCCTTTCACAGCTCTAAATGAAACTCAGTATGACACCATGCAAAAACCGGATTTTGGGCGAGATGGTTAAACGCACTTCTTTTCAGGTTTTGTGCATGTCACAATATGAGTTAATATTAAACAAAATAGTTTGTATGTACAGATAGATATTAAGTTCAGATGGGTAATAAGATTGTGATACTTGGATACTGCTATTTATGACAGTACTGCTGGAAGGCGATTTAGCCTATATATCTCTCTTTAATCTGCTTCAGTTTATCAAATTGGAACAGAAAGACTGTCTGTTTAAAGTAGAGGTCAAGGAAGTCGCACAAGAGGCCTATGTTTATTTTGAAATGGGCAGAATCATGTATGCCCGTTTAAATCGATTGACTGGGCCCGATGCCATGTATCGTTTGATTGGCTGGTGGTCGAGCGGGCATTTTCAGATGACTGAATTAACCCGAGATGAGCTTCCGCTTACCAATATTGAGGTCTCTTTGGATGCCGTACTGATGGAAAGTGCGCGCTATATGGATGAATTTGCCGATTTGCGCGAAGTCTTACCTACCCTTACAAGTGGAGTGCGCATTTCAAGCAATGCGCTGCAAATGGTTCAAGATGGGCGCTTACCCGATTTCACCAAATTGCTTCCGCGCTCGTTTACGGTTGCCCGTTTTTTTGAAATTTGCCCCTATAACCAATGGGACAGTCTCAAATTTTTAAAAGAGATGATTACCCACAAGGCCTTTCAAGTGGGCTCGGGAGAAGATTTGCGCAGCACGGTCATTTTGACGCCGATTGACTCCCTTGAGAGTATTGTCATGGAATTTGTCGGCATTGAAGACAGCCATATCATGATCGAAGAGGTTTTACAGGAACTTGGCTTTGATCGCTTTCAGAAGTTTGGCTTTAACCAACTTTTGTCTGTTTCAGATAAGCTCATGGAGCGTATTGCCCCCCAGATGAAAAATGAAGATGAGGTGCAAGAAGCCATGTATCGTTTGCGTGCAAGGATTACGAGTCTGCTCTGATGTTTACCTATGATATTTATGCCCCCTGGTACGATCTTCAAAATGATATGGATGATGCCGAATTCTATTTGGAGGCCCTGAAAGAATTCGGGGGCCCCGTTCTGGATGCGGGATGTGGTACCGGGCGACTTCTGCTGAATTTTGCCCGCGAAGGCTATGAGACGGCAGGCTTTGATGTGTCTCAGGAAATGCTCAATCGGGCCCGTGAAAAGGTTCAGAAAGAAGCCCCTGAAATTCAAGCCAAAATCGCGCTCAGTTATGCAGATATGCGTGAGTTTCATCTCAATCGAAAATTCAATCTTGCCTTGTTTGGCTGCAATACCTTTCAACATTTGCTCACCAACCAGGATCAGGATCAAGCCTTGCAGTGTATGCGGCAGCATCTCACAGACAATGGCCGTTTGATCCTGCAAACCACCAATGTGCGCTTTCACGAGCACGAACCCGATGTCTTGTATCATCGGGGGCGTGAATTCAATGCCGATACGGGGCAATGGGTAGATGCCTCTTATGTTTACCATTACCATCAACATGTTCAAATTCAGCAGTTTACCTTGCTTTTGGATATTCTGGGCGAAGATGACAGAATTCAACGCAAACAAGTGGTCTTGAATCTGAGATTTACCTATCCGCCTGAACTTGAACGCATTTTAGCCATGAATGGATTTATTCTCGAAGCTTTGTATGGTGATTTTCAGCGGGGGCCTGTGACGCGCGAAAGCCCCTGGATCATCGCTCAGGCGCGAAAACGTCCTTAATGCGCTCCCGCACCTGGGTTTTGCTCAGTCTGCTTTTTTGCAGTTGTACCCAGGAACTCCCTGGCAGACGGGTTCGCAGCCTTGCCGATGGGGCCCATCTCAAATTTGAAGAGAGCTTTCAACGTGCCGTTGAACCACAAAAAGCCTGGCGACCTGGAGGCTTGGCGGTTTCTCAAGAGGGCCTGGTCTTTCTCAGCGATCTCGAAAACAACAGAATTCTCAGAATCACCCCCACTGGCGTGATTCAGGTTTTTGCTGGGGATGGCGAAGAAGGGGACCGTGACGGAGCCGCACTGACTGCGCGTTTTAAAAAACCCAGAGATTTGGTCTTCGACAGAGAAGGCCAGCTTTGGGTCGCAGATTCAGGCAATCAAAAAATCAAACGGATTTCTCCAACTGGGCAGGTCAGTACGTACCCCTGGCCCGAAGCGCTGAAACACATCACCCCCCATGAATTGCTTTTCGATGCCCGTGGTCAGTTCTATGTCATGGACAGTTTAAAAGGTGAACTTTTCAACGCCTCTCAAAATCAAAAGCTGATTCAAACCGGCCCAAACCAATTGCCACGAGCCTTGGCAAACACAGCTTCAGGTGAGTTATTCTATGCAGATCTCGAAGGGATATGGAAACTGAATTTGGATTCGACCCGCACCTTGGCTCGCAGAGTGGATTCTAGTTTGCGCAGGGTGGGAGATCTGATCTCGGATCAGGCCTCGGGTTTCTATTTAACCGATCTCTATTTTCACCGTTTGCTCCATTGGCAGGCAGACACAGGGCTTGAACAGATTGCAGGGGGGCCGTCTGCGGGTGACAAAGAAGGGGCTGGTGCGCTTTTCTCTTTTCCTGAAGCCCTGGCTCTCGGCTCTGGGGGTGAAATTTATTTGGCAGACACCCGCAATCAACGAATTTGTAAAATTGAGAAAGCTCAGGCCAAAGACTGGAAAGTCAGTACTTTTGCGCGCAACGGAACCCAGGGTTTTGGCGAGCGCAAAGATGATCAGGATTTAAGTTTGCCCCATGGGCTGGTCTTTGATGAGCGCAGCCAAAACCTGATTGTTTCAGATTATCTCCATCACCGTCTGCTCAAGATCTCCCTGAAGGGAGAAGCACTGCCCTGGTTTGAGCCCAAAGATACCCAGGGTGAACCGCTGGTTTTGCCTGCCGGTTTGGCCATGGGAAGTGACCACAGCCTGTATATTTCAGGTTCTGGGCGTCACCGGATTCATAAAATCAGCCCGGAGGGCAAGCTCTCTGTTTTGGCGGGTTCAGGCCAGGCGGGCTTGAAAGATGGCTTGGGCAAAGAGGCTCAGTTTTATCTGCCCTTTGGCATCGCCGTGGGCCCTGACCAGAGTGTCTACGTAATCGAACAGGGCAATCATACCCTGCGAAAAATTTCTCCTGCGGGAGAAGTCAGCACCTTGGCAGGGGATGGAACGGCGGGTTTGCGTGATGGCAGAGGCCAGCAGGCGCAATTTAACCATCCTTCAGGTTTGGCCTGGCACCCAGAGGGCTATTTGCTGGTTGCAGATGCCTGGAACCATGCCATAAGACGCGTAACGCTACAGGGAGAGGTCAGTACCGTTTTGGGGGGCATTCAGCCCGGCCAGAAACCCTATTCTGCCCAAGAGGTGCTTGAAAAAGGCTTGTATGTGCCCGAAGGGATTGTGGTCTCCCCAGCGGGCGAAGTCTATATTGCCGACAGTTGGAATCATCGGATAGGCAAATGGAAAGCACCGGGAAAATTTGAAGTGATCGCTGGAAAAGGCAGATATTTAAATTTTGGTGCTGGATTTGCAGATGCCTTGGGCGAACAGGCCCGTTTTAGTCAACCCAAAGCGCTGGCCCTGGGCCCCCAGGGTGCTCTGTTTATCGCAGATACTGCCAATAATCGCATTCGCTGGATAGAACCATGAAAAGGCGCTTGCTTACTTTCGCGGCTTTATTGAGCCTTTTCTCCTGTCAGAACCTGTCTCTCAATGGCAGTTCGCTTGAGCAGGAGAAACGGATCTATCCAAGCTTAAAAGCGCAGCAATTGATGATTGCTGCACCCGATGCGCGCTCGCTTGAAATCCTGACCCGACGCTTAAAAGCCAAGGTACTCGATCGTCTGCAAATTGGCACAAAAGAATGGGTTTTGCTGGGCTTTTCACAGGCTTCACTGCCCGGTTCGCTCGCCGATGATTTAGCCGAAAGCTGGAATCATTCAGACTTGCGCGCGCTCAAGCAGATTCTGCCGGAAGCGCAATGGAAAACCTGGGTTTTGGCAGAAGATATCCGGCGAAACACGGGCTATGCACCTGCCCAGATCCAGGTCAACCAAGAGGCTGAATTGCCAGGCAGTTTGGCCTTCAATGATTTGAGTTCAGGCCTGGGTTCAGCCGATGAAGGCTGGTGGAGAAGAGAAACAGGGGTGGAGCGGGCTTGGCTTTACAGTATTGGAACAGGTGTCAGCGTGGCCTGGATTGACTTGGGTTTCAAGCGCAACCACCCAGAAATTGAGCGACGGATGCGCGTGGGAAGATACAATAACCAAACCCTGGCATGGCGAGCCGTTGAGCCTGCAAATATTGAAAAACCCAATGGGGATCATGGCCTGGCTTCGCTGCTTGTAGGCTTCGCTGAGCGGGACAATGGCATTCCGACCGTGGGGGTGGCTCCCAATGCAGAGGTCATGCCCTTTGTCGCCGGGTCGGTCTGGGAAGTTGCGAAGGCTTTGCTGGCAGCAGCAGCGGAAAAACCCGATTTGATTGGCATGAATTATGCCTTTCCGATGTATCCCGGTTGGGAAAACCTGAAAGAATATGAAGAGTATCTCCCGCTCAAGGAAGCCATTGCAGAGGTCTTGAAACATTCACCGAATTTGCCGCTGATTGTTCCCGCGCATAATTACGGTGAGCCCATTCAAGGCGGGCCCCGTGAGTGGTTTCCGATCAGTTTAAGCAAACAGCCTGAATTTCAACAGTTGATGGGGGTGGGGGGCGTCGAATTCAAAGAGGGCAAAACCCCTGCCGTTTGGTTTAATCCCAATATTCTGACGGGTTATAATTCGCGGGGTTCAAATTATGGAGAAGGTTTGATTTGGGCCCCTTCGACCGCCTTGGATATTGCCAATTCTGACCCCTTGGCCGTCATTCCCAATCAAATGTATGGCACTTCAGCTTCTGCTCCCTTTATGGCGGGTGTTCTGGCTTTGCTCAAATCCCGTTGCCCTCTGCAAACCCCTGTGCAGCTCAAAGATCTTCTGCTGAAAACCGGCAAACCCCTCGATGCCGCCCTGATGTTGAGCAGGGCAGGGGCAACGGTACCCTTTGTACAGGTCGACCTTGCACTTCAGGCCTGTCTCCAGGCCGAGGGCAAGAACCTCAGTCAAAGCCAGGCCCAAACTTTTTCGGGCAAACTCAGTCAAAACAGCCAGGGTGAAAAGATCCTGGTGACCCCGCTTGAAACGCTCAAACTCATGCCCACCCTTTCCAATTTGCAGGCCGGCTGGCCGCATCCCCTGCTCAATCAGCAGGTGCGTGTTCGGGGCTGGAAAAAGCGCCCCGATTCAGAAATCGAGGCGCTTGAGGTTTTGGATCTCGCGTTAGAATAATTTCAGTGAAATTCCGGAAGGAGCATCACGCCAAGAATCATAACAACGAGTACGAATTCCCATCCGTTCATAGCAACGCTCCTTTTCAGTTTTTCTTTTGACTTATTTGCTCAGACGCGATAAAAGCTCAGAAAGTTCCTTCAAGGCAGTTAAAAAAACTTCACTGTGATGATAGTTTCTGCTGCCTTTTCCTTCGAGGGTATGCGTTTGCCCATCAATGCTCAACTCGATTTTTTCAATGCTGCGGCACTCTTTTGTCTGGGGAGCATCCGGGGGAATGGGCTCAGATTCCAAAGCCAATTTGAGCAAATCCTTTTGATTGATAAAGGCGGTCACTGACGCGATTTCTGCCGGGCTTAACTGTTTTGAAGCCTGGGGCGGAGGGCCCGCAACCAGGGTTTGGGCATTTTCGATGGCCCAACTGAAATGGCCATCTGCGCTGAGGGCAAAGCGGGGATAGGATTCCAATCCACATTCCCCCTCCACCAGCACTCTGAGGGGCAGGGCGTAGGTTTCCCGGCCCAAATAGGCGTATTTTTTCTGGAGTGTATTCAAATGATCGATTAACTGATCAAAGGCTTTGAGATAAGCTTGTGAATGACTGAATTTACGCCCATTGCGATCAAAAACCTGGGTCTGGCCTGAAACATTCAGACTTAAGTTCTGAATCGTCCGGCATTCCATGGTTTGGGGGGCATCTTCGGGAACAGGCACTGAGGAGGCTCTGAGCTGACTCAGATTCAAGGATTGAAGCAGATCGTTGAGGGCCAGCAAATCCTGGTTTGAGAGATGTCTGACTTGAACCTGGTTGCTGTTTCCGCCAGCGGATTCAGCATCGGGAAGATAACTGAAGCGTCCGTCGCGGCTGACCTCATAGCGCAATTGGGTTCCCATTTCGCATTCACCCTGGGCCTCGAGTTTTAAAGGCAAACGGTCTTTGTTCTCCCCTTGTGAAATTGGGCTTGGAGAAGCTTGGGGGGAAGATTCCTGTCTGAGATCTTTCAGATATTTTTGCAGTTTTTCGAAGGCCGCAAGGTATTCGTTGCTGTGTGTGAATTTTCGTCCATTGCGGTCAAAACTGCGGGTTTGGCCGTTGACTTGCATTACGACTTGCTCTACGGTTCTGCACTCCTCTGTTTGGGGGGCATTGTCGGGGATGGCCTTTGAAGCGAGATCTTGTTTTACAAGATCTAACTGAGAGAGCAATTTGAGCAGGCTTGATTTTTCGTCCTCAGAGAGCTTGCGTGTTTTGTAGGCTGCAGGGGCCGCACTTGTACCCGGAGTTTCTTCCAGCAGATAGCGAAAGTTGCCATCGGTTCCTACCTCAAAGACTGTTTGGCTGGGCAAATCGCATTCCCCGGTTTGCGTGAGCTTTAAAGGCAAAGCATATTTCGTGGCTGTTTGAGAGATTACGGAGGGATTCAAAATCAGGGAGGGGTTGCAAGCGGTGGTAGGTAAAACCAGCAATCCAAAGCTGGCTGAGAGAATGAGCGCAGAGAGTTTTTTCATGAGAATGCTCCAAAAGGTGATATGATCAGTATCAGCCATTTGTTTACAATTTGTCAACAAATTCTCATGGGATTTCTTTTTCTCTTCCCCCTGTCTGGAGATTCCAATCAAAAAAGGCTGCATTCTTGTGATGCAGCCTTTTTTAAAAGAGCTTATTTTAGCCTACTGAACTGGCAGGATCTTTTCCGTAGGTATATTCAGTTTCAATTTGACCATTGGCCTTGTGTACAATCAGCTGACCCAATTCATGGGAACGGCCCAGAACCCGGCCTGCAGCAACGGCTGCTTCTTTGGTTTTAAAACTGGCAACAGGTTGGGGGTTGCGTTGCAGTTTGATATGCCAGAGGCCTGCTTTTGAATCGGGAACCACATGGTAAATCACGCGGGCAGAGGCCTGAGCTTGCATATAGGCGGCGGGAGCCAGGGCGATGGGGGAAACTTGGCTCTGACAGGCAGTCAGGCCTGAAATCAAAAGCGCTGCGGTGAAAAGTGTGGTGAGTGATTTCATGGGTTAAATATCTCCTGCAAGGGTTCACTTTGGCGTGAACAATTAACTTGTGTAATTAACCTTTATTAACACTATCTTAACTTTTACTTAATCTTATGTCAAGGGCTATTTTTGTTTCATTTTTGCACTTTTTGATCACTTCGACTTAAATTCATCCGTCTGATTAAAGTTTATCTAAGGCGAATAAACTGCTTTGATTTTCTAATCTGAATCCTATGACAGCAATCCGTGAATGGTTTAAAATACGTAAAATTCAGGGGCTTCATGCTTTGATCCGGTGCCTCAGAATTTTGCCTGCCCGCCCTTGGATTGATGGGAAATGGGTTTGGGTGAGACCTTGGTAAACATGTTTTTGCTGCTTTCAAATAATTTCAGAGAAGGAATTCACGATGAAAATTGAGCTTGAGATGATAAAGGAATTTAATGGCCGCATTCATGAGAATGACTTGAATCGTCTGGTGATGAATGCCATGGGACGCGTTGAACTCAATGAACTGGCTGTCAATCGCGATCTGATCAAGAGTATCGACTTTTCTTTTTCAGATGAACTGGATGTAGCCCCTGAAGCCACCGCTCAACAAAAGGTGGGAGTCTGCTGGATTTTTGCTGCCATGAATCTTTTGCGTTATTTTACCCAGAAAAAAATCAACGTGAAGAGTTTTGAGTATTCAGGGCCCTATCTGATGTTTTGGGACAAATTTGAAAAGGCCAATTATTTTCTCGAAAAAATGATTGAGTTTAAGGAGCGGCCCTATGATGACCGCGAGCTTCGCCATTTTTTAGATCAGCCTCTGCCCGATGGGGGAGATTGGTATATGTTTGTCAATCTTGTTAAAAAATATGGCATGGTCCCTGCTTCAGTGATGCAGCATGCCGCCTACTCCAAAGATTCAACGATTCATAACCAGGTGATTGCCAGTAAACTGAGACAATATGCTGCAGAAATCAGGAAAATGGCAAATCAAGGTTCCAGCCTTGAAGAAATTCAAGCCGAACGTAAAAAATTTATTGAAGAACTCTATCGCATCATGGTGGTTTGTTTTGGCACGCCTCCTGAAAGCTTCAATTGGAGCTATAAGAATGAAGACAAAGCGTTTTTTCGTGAAACCAATATCACCCCCCATCAGTTTTTTGAAAAATACGTCAACATGGATTTAGACGAGTATGTCTGTCTCTGGAGTTCTCCGATGCAGGATACACCCTATGAACAGGTCTATTCCGTCGCCCATACCCGCAAGATGGTCGGGGGCCAAAAACATCTGGCTTTGAATCTTCCCTTTGATGATTTCAAAGCCTATGCCTTAAAGAAATTGAAAAACCATGAGCCCGTGCTCTTTTCCTGCGATGTGGGCAAAGACAGTCTGCGCAAAGAAGGGTTGCTTTTGAAGGGCATTTACAATTATGATTTGCTCTTTCAGACGCATTTTGGAATAGATAAACCCCAGCGTTTGGAAATGTGTGAAACCAGCATGACCCATTGTATGCTGATTGTGGGCGTTGATTTGGATTCAGAAGGCCGTTCCGTCAAATGGAAGGTTGAAAACAGTTGGGGCGCAGATGTGGGCAAAAAGGGCTATTTTGTGATGTCAGACGAGTGGTTTGATGACAATGTCTATCAATTGATTGTGCCTAAAAAATATCTGAGTGAAAAAGAACTCCAGATTTTGGAACAGGAACCCGTGATTTTGCCGATCTGGCACCCGATGTTTTAAATTTCAAACCTTCAGTCCTGGTTAGCCAGGACTTTTTTTTTGCCTGTAAGCTAATCTACAAGCATTCTGCCTGCGCCAGGTCATCCAAAAATACAGCTCAGTTTGGGGTTTGCACCCGGGTTTGGGGCAGATAATAGTGGTGCACCTTATCCAAGAGCTGTTTCAAGCCATAGGGGGTGGAAAGAATGCGCACGGGATAGGGCGACAGGGTGTAATGGCTGGTATAGACGTGCCCTCTCTCAGAAAGGGTGTGAAACCTTTGGTTGGTGGGATGGGGTTGGTGCTCAGCCCAGGCATCCAATAAAAAATGCACTTCACAGCCCTGCCCAATCGCCCGGCTTGCAAAGTCTAAATCTTCTCCGCCCCAGCCTTTGATGCGTTCATCAAACCCTTTGAGTCGTTGATAGAGTTTGCGGCTCAGGGCAAAATTGCCGCCCCAGGCCCATTCATGGGGATACTTCAACATATTGGGGGCGGGAATGATCGTGTCCTGGCGGTAATCGACATAGCGTTTATCACACCACTGAATTTCCCGCTCAGGATAGAAGTTGGAGGGTGAGAAAAGCGTGGGCTCATAGCCAAAATAACCGTAGAGGATCCAATGGGGCTTCATCTCCAAAAACAGTGCGTAGGCTTCAAGCGCTTCAGGATTCAAAAGAATGTCAGAATCTATCACCACCAGTGTTTCTGTTTGGAGTTGATGGGCTCCCAGATTGCGTGAAAGCGAGAGACAGCAGTCATTGGGGCGCCAAAGGTAGTGGAGTGGGAAGGGGAACTTCAGCCCTTTGAGGGTCTCTTCTCCCCTTTGAGAACCATCATCGACCACCACTACTTCCAGGGGCAAGATTTTTTGTGCACTTAATGCGCTTAAACAATAACGCAAGTTTTCTTCACGGCCTTCTGAGGTCGTAATCACAACACCGATATTGAACATCTTGTCCTGATTTGCTTTTTCTTCAGCTTAACACAGTGTCAGTCGCCCTGAATTTGATGTAAGTTTTCGCGCCCATATCTGTTAAGATGAGAAAAAAAACAGGAGCATCGGGTATGAAAAAATGGATTTCGGGCTTGGCGGTCTGCTTGATTCTCGCCACTCAATCGGGATGTCTACAGAAAACCATCGCCCTTGAAGACGATCATGCTGAGAAAGCAGCAGCCTATGCTGTTGCCAAATCTTTTATTCAAGAGTTTTCTCAGCTTCATTTAAAAGAAGCCCTGGCCTATGCCACTGTGCCCTTTACCGCAGAGGGAGAAGTCTATAAAACCCAAGAGGCCTTGGAATCTGAGTTCCAGGATGAGTTTGAAAACGAAAAACCTTTGGAAATCAAAATTTTAGCCATGCGTTTCTATACGCTTGAAGATTTGCGTCTGTTTAAAACCCAGGCCTATCAAAGACTGGTGAAAAATGGCTTTGATTCCCACTATATCGTTTTAGCCGAGCTTGAAATCGAAGGGGATGCCGATGTTGGATTTTTGATTCTGAAACGCATGGAGAATGGTGTTTGGAAAATCGCGGGCGTCGATCATTAAAGCGCAAATAAAAAAAGGCTCCCTCAGGAGCCTTTTTTTATGAAAAGATGAGCTTAACGGCGAGTCACTGCCAATTCACCCGCTCTGGCAAGTGCTTTGCTGACATTGACACGACCAAATCCAAATTCTGGATCAAATCCCTTTGCGCCCAAATCATCGGCAGAGGATTCAATTGCCCGTTTGACTTCAGCGGCAGGCAGCCCAGGATATTTGCTGCGAATCAAACCCGCCAAACCTGTTACAAAGGGAGCGGCCATGGAGGTGCCGCTGATTGCACCATATTCTTTTTGACCAATCAAATTGTTATTAAAGGGGAAGGTTGAAAGAATATCTGAACCGGGTGCGCCTACAGAGATCCAGTCGCCGTAGTTCGAAAAACGGGAACGGGCATCTTTGATATCGGTTGAACCGACGGCAATCACACCGGGAACTGCTGCGGGCCAGCTTTTGATATTGCCAGCATCATTGCCCATGGCAACGACGACGACCACATTGCGCGCCATGGCCTGTTTAACAGCGTCTGTAATGGCCTTAGATTCACGGCGTGAACCCAGAGAGAGGTTGATGACCTGCGCTCCATGTTCAACGGCATAGAGCACGCCATTGGCGATTCCTTCTGTGGTGGGAGAAGAGCTGTTGCCAGGGGCAACTTTTACAGCCAGAATACTGCATTCTGGTGCAACACCCGCTACCCCGATTTTGTTATTGGTCAAAGCAGCAGCAATACCTGCTACGTGGGTACCATGGCCGACATAGTCAACAGATTCAGGATTGTTATCAGCAGAGTTATAAGTGCCGATAATCTTTGCTTTTAAATCAGGATGGGTTATGTCTACGCCTGAATCAACAATGCCCAGAATCACTTTTGAATTGCCCAGGTTGACGGCCCAACCGCCCTGCGATTTGGCTACCTGGTGGGAATACTGTTTGGGAAAAAGTGGGTCATTCGGAAAGGCTGCATCATCGGTGGGAAGATCATCAGAGGCTTTCAGTACCTTGGGAAAAGGAACCGTAAAGATGGGTTCGGCATATTCAATGGCTGGATTTTTTTGCAGATCCGCAGCCACTTTTTCGGGATTTTGATTGGCCTGAACAGCCATGACTTCCAGGCCACTGTTTTGTGAACCCACACTGCGGATTCTTTGCAGGCCGATTTGTTGGGCCCCGATTTGTGCACGGCCTGGACGGAATTTGACCAGTACTTTACCGGGTACAATCTGTTCAGCATTTCCTGTGGCAGCACTCATGCTGTTGAGGGTTGCGCGTTGGGGTGTTTGGCTGCTGCCAAGCGGGAGGAGTTGTGGGCTACATGCGGTAATCAGGGTGGTTGTGGCAAGTATCGTCAGCAGTACACGTGAGTTCATGAAATCTCCTGGGTTTTGATTTTGTCTTATAGTGTGGAGGGCCTGAAAAAAGCAGACTCCAAAAGCAATTATCGGAACTTACTTTTGGAGTCTTGCTAAAAATCTTATAAAAAAATTAACCTTTTGTTAACTCGATAATTTCTTTGACGGCGTCGCCCATGGAGGAGCCAACCTTAAAGCCTTTATCTGTCAACATTTCACGGGCCAATTCTTCGTTGGTCCCCGTCAGACGGATGACGATCGGAATATCCAATCCCCCCATATTGTCGAGAGCCGTGATGATACCTTTGGCAACGTCATCGCAGCGGGTAATGCCGCCAAAAATATTGAAGAGAATCCCTTTTACGTTTTTACGTTTCAAAATCTGCATGGCTGCAGTGACTTTGTCAGGGTTGGATGAGCCGCCAATATCCAGGAAGTTGGCGGGTTGCCCGCCAGCATATTTAACGGCATCCATGGTCGCCATGGCCAAGCCTGCACCGTTCACAACACAGCCAATATTGCCATCCAATTCAATATAGGTCAAACCGGCTTTCTTGGCATCCAATTCATTGGGATCCACTTCGGCGGGATCTTGATAGGGCGTCAGATCGGCATGGCGGAAAAGAGCATTGTCGTCAATATCAATTTTCGCATCCCCAGCAATGACTTCTCCCTCAGCGGTTTTAATCAAGGGATTGATTTCAGCGATAGAGCAATCGTGTTGGGTATAGATTTGATAGAGCACTTTGATGAAATTGGCTGCTTCTGCAGGCAGCTCGGCACCAAAAACGACCTGTTTGATTTGATAGTCTGTCAGACCGATATTGGGGTCAATCCAGACTTTCACAATCGCTTCAGGGTGGGTGACTGCCACTTCTTCAATATCAACTCCGCCCATGGAGCTGGCCATCAGAATGGTTTTACGTTCTGTACGATCCAAGGTCAGACCGACATAGTATTCCTTGGCGATATTGATGGCTTCTTCCACCAGGAGCTTACGCACGGGCAAGCCTTTGATGTCCATGCCGAAAAGTTTATCGGCCACTGATTCAGCCTCACTCAGATTGACGACTTTGATTCCGCCTGCTTTGCCGCGGCCACCCACATGTACTTGGGATTTCAGTACGACTTTTTGCAGATTGGGATTGGCTTCGCTCAGTTTCGCGACGGCAGTCTTGACTTCTTCAACTGAAAAAGCCGGGATACCGTGAGGGATACGCAGGCCATGTTTTGCAAATACTTCTTTGGCCTGAAATTCATGCAGTTTCATGTTAGAAAACGAACCACCTTTGCTGTCTTGAAGATCGCACTCAATGTAGCATATTTTTGGAAACAGAGGGGGCGTTCGTCAGCGGGGTTGAGGCCCTTATTTAGATTCTGTATGCAGTTCTGCAATGATTTCATTTTCTCTTTCAGGCGACAGCCCCGTACGGGGCTGGGGCCAGTTCAGAGCGTCATAATAGCTCGAGCTGAGCTGAAAAGAGGAATGAAAGGAATGAAACTCGGTTTTAAAATCCCGCAGCAAGGCTTGGCGCTCAAAGGTTCTTTCAAAGGGCAGGGTTAAAGGCAGATCCTGCCAATAATTCAGCGCATATTTTTGCATCTCGGCCTCACTGATTTTGACCCAGTTTGAAGTTTGATTGGGTTTTGCAGACATCTGGCTGAGCATCTCGGCAAAGGACAGCGGCTCATGTGTCAAGGGCAGATAAATCTTTTCCTGAAATAACTTGGGTTCCAGCGCTTCTTCCAAGAGCGAAGCAAAATCGGGGGCAAAGGTCCAGTGCTGGCGAATTTCAAGCGTATCAGGCACTAGGATTTTTCGCCCCTGCTGAATTCTCCAAAGCCAGTAATAGGCGCGATCTGTTGGATCATAGGGGCCATAAATCAAACCCGGTCTGAAAATCAGAGAATGGAGGTTCGGTGTGTTGAGTAAGACCCTCTCACAGGCCGCCTTGCGTTTTCCATAGCTTTGCAGTTGGGTATCTGTTTCTTCTTCAGGTGAACAGCTGAGTGTGGGGTCTTGGGCCTGAATGGGGTGGCCTGCCTTAAATGATTCCAAATCATAAACGGAGATGCTTGAGATAAAAATATAGCGTGTGGGCTGATACTTCAGGGCCTGAAGAAAGTTACTCAGATTTTGGGGATAATACCCTGAAAAATCGAGGATTATATCCCAGGCCTGCTGACACAGAGGGTGGATGGGAAGCTCATTTCGCTCAGCCTGAATTTTATTAAATCTGGGAAAGAGTTCAGGGTGCGTTTTTCCCCTGTTAAAGAGAGTTATTTCGAGATCTTCTCTGGCTTGCAGCCTTTCAGATAAGAGGCGACCCACAAATTGGGTGCCTCCCAAGATTAAAATTTTGCGCTTCATTCTGCACCTCCAGATTTTCTCAAAGATGGCTGTCCTGCTAGAATACTCTATCCTGATCTGAGAGGCCAACTATGACCCCTGAAGTGTATGCAGAACTCCTTCAAGATGCGCTTTCATTACAAACTGAATTAAGCCAATGGCGGCGTTTTTTACATCAATACCCTGAATTGAGTGGTGATGAAAACGGAACCGCCGCGTTTGTTGCCGGAAAGCTCGAAGAAATGGGGGTAGAGGGCCTGCAAACACATTTTGCCGGGACTGCCGCTGTGATTGCTGAAATTCGGGGGGCACATGCCGGACCGACAGTAGCCTTGCGCGCGGATATGGATGCCCTGCCCATCCTAGAAAAAAACGAGTTCGATTTTGCTTCTCAGAATACAGGGGTAATGCATGCCTGTGGACATGACGCACATACCACTGTTTTGTTGGGGGCAGCCCAACTCCTGATGCAAAATCGTCAGCATTTGCATGGGGTGGTTCGTTTGATCTTTCAACCTGCTGAAGAAGTCATGGATCAGGCTGGCGCTGCCCATCTGGTTCAGGCCGGTGTATTGGATTCTCCTGCGGTTGCTGCGATTTTTGGCCTCCATGTCTATCCCGATCTGCCTGTCGGTGAGGTGGCGACCCGTCCTGGCCCGATGATGGCCTCAGCGGATATCTTTGAGATTCAATTACATGGCAAGGGCACCCACGCTTCCCGGCCGCATCAGGGCATTGACACTGTTTTACTAGCGGCGGAAGTGATCAGCTCTTTGCACCATATTGTCAGTCGCAGAATTGACCCCTTGCATCCGGCAGTGTTGACCATTGGGCGGGTAGAGGGTGGCAAGGCCGACAATGTAATTCCCGATCGGGTGGTTTTGGGGGGAACCGTCAGAACCCTTGACCCTGAGTTGCAAGCACAGATTCCCCATTTAATTGAGAAAACGCTCTGGGGACTATGTGAAGCCTATGGGGGGCGTTTTGAAATGACTTATCAAAAAGGAACGGCCCCGGTTCACAACCACCCTGAGGCCACTGAATTTTGTTTAAGCACCCTGCGAACGCTATTGGGCGATTCAGCTGTTAGGGTTTTGCCTGAACCCAGCATGGGGGGGGAGGATTTTGGCGAATATCTGAAAGGTGTTCCTGGAACCTTCTTTCGCTTAGGCGTTCGCAATCAAGAAAAGGGGATCACGGCACCTCTCCACAGTGCCTATTTTAATCTGGATGAAGGGGCTCTGCCTATTGGGGCTGCTGCGATGGCTGCGCTTGCTCTTCAGTGGTTGGCTCAAGCCCCAGCAGCGGACTGAAATAGGTTTCCAATTGAAGCGTCTGCAGCATTTCACGCAAAAGTGGCGGCGCATGGAGTAGCTTGACCTGCATGCCCTGTCTTAAACATTCGTCGAGAAAACGCAAACCAACGGTATTGACCCGTTTTGCTTTTCGCAAATCCAGGGTGATTTTGTGGGGGCGTTGGGCTTGAACTTCGAGAAGATGCTCAAGCTCTTGGATGGCGTGAAGATTTAAATCTCCTGGCACCTGAATCAGGATTTCAAAACCATTCAGTTGCAGTTCCATTTTTTGAATTCTAAAGCCACCTTTTTTCGAATTTTGAGTGCCAGATCAGAGTAGAGATGAATTTGCTTTAAGGGCGGCTGGCAATGGCATTTCTGTAGGCGCAGATAATCAGATTCTGCGTGGGCCAGCGGAAAGAGCCCTGCAAAAAAAAAGCCCAAGCCTTGAAGTTCCTGGGTGGCCCAAGGGGTCCAGGGAGCTTCGAGAGGCAAATCAATCTGAAGTGTGAGAAATCCTTTCTGAAGTAAATACTCGACTTGTTTTTTCAGGCAGGATTTTAAATCTGCTCCACACTGGGTCAATACCAGCAGGGCATTTTGAAATTTATACCCCAATACAGCTTCAAATTGCGTTTCACTTGCCAAACAGCTTTCGAGCGAGGCCGGAACTTTTTCCTCTTGTAGAATAAAGCCCAATTGATGATAGATTTCGAGCAGTATCTTGCGAAAATGTTTGGGTAAATAGACTTTTCGCAGGGAGGGGATTTCAAAGGGAAAATATTCGATCAAAACAGACAGGCGTTCTTTCTGAACCCCATTAAATCCTTTTGATTGAACACCCGGAAAGGCATTCAGGAGCAGGGCTGTGGAGACAAATTTAAATCTTGAATTGACCCGCTGGCTGGCCGTATGCATGGTGATGGCCTCTGCAAAAACACCCTTTAAGCCTTTGGATTTAGACAATTCCAAGAGTTCCTGCATCATGCGCGTCATCAGCCCTTGGCCACGGTAGGCAGTAGAAACGACAGCTTCAGCGACTTCGCCGATGGCTGAATCTTTCATTTTTAAGACGGCGAAATAGCCGATGGCCAGCCCATTGGGTTGCTGGCAGAGTACGCCAAACTTTTGCTTCTGACGCAAGGCCTGTGCAATTTTTTGCGGATAATATAGTTCTTCTTTGGGGTAGGTGTGGCCATAGGTTCTGAAAATCAGGCGAGAAATACTTTCTGCATCTGAAGGCAAGACCTGTCGTATCAGGGATTCGCTGCTCAGCAGGTCTTGCACTTGAGATTCAGGGAGAAGCGGTTGACTCTTAAATACATGGGGGCTGAGATTTTTCAGCAACCTGAATTCTTTGCCGGAACGCCCCTTGTTGAAGAAGTGAAAATCATCGCTGAAGGCCTGAATCAGATGTAAACCGGAACCTTCGAAATGGTGATTCTGAATGACAGCTTCAGGGTGGTAGGGGTGAAATTTGGGTTCAAAGGGTTCTCCTTTTTCAAGAATGATGATCTCAAGGGCCGTGGGATGCACTTGAAACTGAATTTCCAAATCTTCTGGAGAATCGGATTCCTGAAAACCAAAGAGCACAATATTGGTGAGTAATTCATCCAAGGCCAAAGACCAGCGTTCTGCTTCTTTTGCGCTCAGTCCATGTCCTTGGGCCCAAAAGCAACAAAACTCTACAAGCGGTGCAATGTTTTCACTCAGGCAGGAAACACGTAATTTTTCCATGTTGAAGCCATCCTGATCTCATCATAGGAGAGATCAGGATGGCCTGTCCTTGACCCGGATCAAGCGCGAAACTTATTCAAAAGAGAGATGTTCTTTCAAGCGCTGTGCAGCTGCATTGGTGTCTTCTTGCCAGCGTTGCATAAAACTTGCAAAACTCTCTTTGTCGTAGGTATCTGGCATCCAGGCCTGGAATTTAAACGATTCTGTGCCATTGCTGCTTTTGTAAATATAGACCTGGGGCAACCAAACACTGGTACTGTTGATATCGTTGATCAGATTTAAGAGTTCGTCCCGTTTTTTCAGGCTTTCAGGTTTGATATCAAAGCCCATGATCAAAGAGACCCCGCCTCCAGATTTCAAAACAATAAAATTCCACTCTTTTTCATGGGAGACGGCAATATACGGGTTGTCTGAACTGCTGGTTTCTTTGCTGCTTTTATAGCCCAAATAACCCAAATGCTCAATGATTTGGGGGCTATTGCTGGGCAGCTCCGCTGCCTGGGTGGGTAAAACCAAACCGAGTTGAATGATTGTCAGGGTTATCAGCAGGAATTTGATCATCGGGCGCCTCATTTCAGATGGAGTTAGGACTATCCTAGCTCAGACCCCATCCTTAGGCAAGAATTTCCTGCGGGAAGCAATCCCGAATAAACTGTCCGACTTGATATAATAGACTTAAATCTTGAGGTATAAAGTGGTTTAAAAAATCATGCACATTATAATTGAAGACACTGCAAAAGAAAAAATATCAGCGATGCTCACTTCTGAAAACAAAACGCAAAGCGCTTTGAGAATTCGCATCACAGGCAGAGGAGCCAATGGCTTTCAACATGCCTTATCGCTGGTTGAACCCGGTCATGAAAAAGAGGGCGATCAGGAATTCAAAGTGGGGGATCTGCGGATTCTGTTTGATCCCAAAACGGCTTTGAATATTGATGGCTCTCGGATTGAATTTGTAGACGATATGTATGGCGGGGGGTTTAAGGTTGACAATCCCAATCAACCTGAATGGTCAAACCCGCTTGAGCAAAAAGTTCAGGAATTGATCGATTCTCAGGTGAATCCTTCTTTGGCCATGCATGGCGGGCAGTTGGAGTTGCTGGAGGTCAAAGAGGGGAAAGCCTTTGTGCATTTTGGCGGCGGTTGCCAAGGCTGTGGCATGGCCAATGTAACCTTGAAGCAGGGGGTCGATCAGGTGATTCG
>PFGG01000045.1:22237-115421 GCA_002783405.1 bacterium (Candidatus Blackallbacteria) CG13_big_fil_rev_8_21_14_2_50_49_14
AGGTCATTGATACCACGGATCATGCCCAAGGGGAAAACCCCTATTACCGCGCTTCTGCGCATTGATTCAGGTGCACTATGAATAAGCTTGAACGGGCCAACCGAGTACGTCGCCAGGAAGCGGGTTTGTGCCGCCAATGGAGTTTGGATGATTTTCATCAGGTTTTAAGAGCAGCCTCCGTCACGCGGGCCTATCTGGTCTATGAAAATGGCTTGTTCAGGCTTTCCCATCCCCATCTGCTGAAACCCCTGCAGAGTTTTTTTGAACTCTCTCAGGATTTTTCAAGCCATGAAGGGGTGTTTATTGGCCGTGAGGAGGGCATTGACGCGCTTTTCTTTGCCTTTGTGCATGATACGCGCAGGGGCTTGGCACAAGGGGGCCTGCGCTTTGCGCCCTATACGAATCTGGCAGAGGTCTTGGTCGACGGTCTGCGCCTTTCACAGGGAATGACGCGAAAAAACGCCTTGGCGGGTTTGGATTGGGGGGGCGGCAAGGGCATTATGACCCTTCCTTCTCAGTTTAAACATCCGCGTGAATTCCAGGCAAGCCCTGAACGTCAGGCCTGTTTTGAAGCCTATGGCCGTTTTGTGGCCTCGTTGGGCGGCGTTTATTATACCGCTGAAGACGTGGGCACCAATACCCAGGATATGGCGGCACTCTTAACGCAAAATCGTTTTACCACCTGTATCCCGCCAGAACGTGGGGGCAGTGGCAACCCCTCTCCTTTTACTGCCCGTGGCGTTTTGCGGGCCATGCAGGCTGCTTGGCTTGCGCTCTCTGGCAGCGACAATCTTCGTGGGGTACGGGTCGCCGTTCAGGGCACAGGCAATGTGGGCGCACCTTTGATCCGCGCGCTCGATGATTTGGGGGCCACTGTTCTGATTTCCGAGCTGAATCAGGCCTCCTTGAATGAAATTCTGGCAGAACGCCCCCATCTGGAGGTGATTTCGCCTCCGGATGCAATCTTTGATGCCGAAGCCGATATTTTTGCCCCCTGTGCCATTGGTGCCCAGGTGAATGCCGATACCATTCCCCGTTTAAAGGTGAAATTGGTTTGCGGGGCTGCCAATAATATTCTCAAGGAGCCTGAAGCCGATGCCGAACGATTGCGGCAGCGCAGTATTGGTTTTGTGCCCGATTTTGTCTGCAACCGCATGGGCATTGTGAACTGTGCCGACGAGTGGCAGGGCTATCTCGCAGAAGATGTACAACTCGCGGCAGAACGGGTTTTTCCGGATACCCTGCGTGTGTTTAATTATGCGCAAAGCCGCCACTGTACGGCTACCCAGGCCGCCAATGATCTGGCCGATATGGCTGCCAGTGAATTGCATCCCCTGATGGGACATCGGGGCAGAAGGATTATTGATCACCTGATCATTTCAGGTTGGGCGCAAGGAGATGCCAAGCCCAAAACAGAACGTCGCTTTGAACCGATTTTTGTGCCCGTGCTGGATGAGCCTCCTTTGCGGCTGCAATGGGAGCGAGAGGGTTTCTACGGGGGAGATTTTCCAGTTTTAGCAGCAACTCCGTACTCTACTGCATTTGCTCCATCTTTGGCTGATATTCTCTCTTCCGTGTTATTGGATATAAAATCCCGGGCCCTGCAACTTCACCAGGGAGTCTCTCCCCGCAGGGTTTTGGGAACCGAGCATGGCGGTCTGGCACTTCAGTTGGCCGTTGAGCGCAATTCGCCCTATACGCGTGAAGAATTGGGCCGAACGGAGTTTGTCTCCATGTGTCGGGACCATTATTTCAGAAATGAAGCCAGGGTCAGAGAACAATTGCAAGTCAGCGGCGTGGGCTTTGAACCTCCCCAATGGCTCAGTCCCATGCGCGATTCCGGCAGTTCAACCGTTCAAGCGCTCTATGATTTTTTAAACCGTTCAGGCTTGGTCTATACCCAGGAGTGCATTGCCTATCACAGCCCCACTTCAGGTTCGGTGATGGTGGCCTCAGATTTAAAGCGCTCGAAATTAAAGGTCGATTCACGTTATTTCTATCACCTTGTTTCAGCGTCAGGTAAATCAGCCGATGTCGAAATCTATTTCCTCGAATATCTGCCTGGGGTGGTGGCTTTGGGCGTTCATCCCGAGGGGGCATATGCCGACTGGGTGGGCCAGGAAATTCAGCATCCAATTTATCGACACCCAATCCCCGTGCTGGCCTCTGTTAATTTAAATGCTGAAATCGAATGGATTATTCCCTTGGCGCGCAAAGCGCATGAAAGACTGGCGCGGGAATACGGTCTGAATCCGCAAGTTCAGCTTTTTGATGCCCAGGGTTTGATGTCGGCCCCTGAATTTCAAGCTTTTACGCCCCAGCAGGCCTGTGAAAATATTGTGGAGCGTCTGGCTTCTCGCCTGCGTCAGGAATCCGGCCAATGGGCAGTGGATGCCCTGTATTGCTCCCGTTCAGGCGTCAGGGTTATTCCCCGTTACAGTGAGCAGCGTTTTGTGCGGATTGAGCAGGCGGTGAAAGACTTGAAACGCGCGGTTATGGAAAATGAAATTCGCTTCAGTTCTGAACTCTGGAAAGAGCATGTTTTGAAAATTCTCTCTGGCCTTTCGATCTGGTGTATCTCCAGGCAGTATTGGTGGGGAAATGCCATTCCCAATTCTGAAGATGTCTTTTCGACTTGGTTTTCAATGGCGGCCTGGGTATTACAGGGCGCAGGCTGGCCAGACAATCCCAAGCCAGAGGCAATCGATGAAGTCTTTGTGGATCAGGAACTGCTCTTCCGATGGGTCGTGCCCTCACTTTTGGTGGGCATGATTGTGACAGGTCAGCCCGTATTTAAACATATTTATGTCCATGGTACGCTCCATGTCCAGGAGCGTCATTTACTCCCTTCAGGTCAGGGCTCGGAGCAGGCCTCTGACGAAGAGCGTTTTCAGTTCAAGCGCGTTAAACGGCCCATGAAATACCGTTTGGGCAATATCGTTGAACCCGCGACTTTGGTGCGCCGCTTTGGAGCCGATGCGCTGCGCTTGGGGTTTGTGCTTTCACTCGAATCCTCAGCTCCTGATGTGGTGATGCTTTCAGAGGAGCGCCTCAGACTCGCGCGCAAAGTCCTGTATGAGTTAAATTCAAAATTGAGTGGTTTTTATCAACTGGTCAAAGCTTCGGATCTCCCGGTTGAGCTTTTGCCTTTGGATTGTTACCTGCTGCAAAAAATACCCGATTTGGAAAAATGCGTTAGTGAGGCCTATCAAGCGAATCAATTTGGCTTGATCGGCAAAGAACTGATTACCGCTTCGCGGGAATTGGTGAAATATATCAATACGGTGATCGAGTTGCGGCGGACGAAAAGTCTGGCCTCTGCCCTGTATGTGGTTCAAGTCGTTTTGAGTGCTTACCATCAGCTTTTTTCGCCGCTTTGCCCCTTTTTGTTTCAAAAGTTGTTTAGTTGGAGCCGGGAAAGAGCAGTTCAAACTTCGGCTGTTTTCTCGGAGTCTGATCCGCTATACTCATGGGAAGAAGCATTGCTCCTGGAAAGGGAGATCCCATGAGAAAACTAAAAAATATCCAGGTATTTGCCCTTGCGCTTTTCGTAAGTGCCTGTCAGACTCAAAATCTGTCAAAGCCCCCTTTGCCCAGCAGCTCTCCTCTTCTTTCAGCCAGTGCAGTGCCGAGCCCTTCAGTCTTCCCAGGACTGACCAGCCCCTCGCCAGTGGCCAGTTCTGTTCCTGCGTTTACGCCGAAGCCCGGCAGTCAGGTGACACCCATTCCCCAACTCACCCCCACTCCCCAGCCCAAGCCGACGGCAAGTAGTTTGCTGCCTGCTGGTGCGAGCGTAGACGCCTCCTTGAAAGCTGAAATGGCCCAAATACTTGAAAAACTTTCTCCTGGAATCCAATCCCATGCTCTGGTTTCAGAGATTACCCATGCCCATGCTTTGCAATTGGCCCAGGATTCAAAAAATACACAATTTCAAATTCAAGCGACGTATGATCCTATTTCCCCCTCCGCCTTGCAAATTTTGATGATGCACGCAGGGGTTTTTGCTTCAGACAACCTATTGAATGCTTATTTTTCTGATTCAAACAGCAGCAGTCTGCTCAGCCGCTTCAGCCAACAAATATCAAAATCCATGGGCAATTTACCTTTTACCCATTATGCGCTGGAGGTCATTCGCAAGGATTCTTCCTGGTATGTCAGCCTGGTGCTCTTAACTGAAATCGTGACGCTTAAAGGGCTACAGTTGGAGTATGCCCAGCCCGCGCAACTGAGTCTTCAGGGATCCATCAGGGATGCTCGTTTTCAGACGCCCAGTGGTTTATTGACGCGCCCCGATGGTCAGGTCGAAAGTTTAAATCTCAGCAGTTCGGATTCGCGTTTTGAGTTGCCACTTGATCTTTCCAGCACTGGCTATTACAGCTTTGAAATCAATGTGGTGGGGCCCTATGGGCCTCAGCCTGCCACCAATTTTGTCGTGGCTGTAGGCGTTCCCTATCCCAAACCTGAGAACCAGCCCGTTCCTTCACCTACCCCTTTGCCAGAAATATCTGGCCTGCGTCAATTGCTCTTGAATCTTGTCAATTCCGACCGACAGGCGATGGGGCTCTCTGCCCTGAGTGCAGATCCGCTCTTGGCTCAAGCTGCACAAAATCACTCCGAAGACATGATCAACCAAGGTTATATTGGCCACAATTCGCCGTCAGTTGGTAGCCCCCAGCAGCAGGTAGCTCTGGCGGGAGTTTCGGATTTGGTGGCGCAGAATATTGCCATTAGCCATTCTCCTGAGAATGCGCAGCGCGAATTGATGAGCAGCCCTGGCCACCGCAAAACCCTGATTAAGCCAGAATGGACCCATGTCGGTTTTGGCATTTCCCAGGCCCCAGACGGTTTTTTATATATTACCCAAGATTTTGTTCAACGCAAATTGGTATTGGATCCTTTCCCGGCTTCTATCAAACAGGGTGAAAATATAGTGGTCAAAGGCAAAGCCCTTTCAAGTTCAGGCTATCTGGGTGTCTTTCTGGATGGCACAATCCAAGGAAGCCCCTATAATCTGAGTGCGAATCCTGAATTCAATCTGCCAGTGAACCTGCTCAGTACGGGCAAACATCAACTGCGGATTGGTATCAGCGGCCCGCCTGTGAATAATTCCTATTCCTTTACTTTCTCTAACCTCTGGGATTTTACCGTCAATCCCTAAGCCTAATGTGAAAGTCTGACGCGCGAGCCTTCAGGGTATTTTTGCACTTCAATCCGAAAAGGGAAGAGTGATTTTAAATCATCCACATGGGTGATGACCAGAATACAGGCATAGAGGCCTGCGACTGAATTGATGGCTTCGACCAATCTGCTCTTGCCCTGTTCGTCCTGGCTGCCAAAGCCCTCATCAATCACCAGGGTTTGAAGCTTTGCACCTGCTCTGCGCGCCAGCATTCTTGAAATAGCCAGGCGAATTGCGAAATTGACGCGAAAGGTTTCTCCTGCACTGAAGGTCTCATAACTGCGAGTGCCCATTTCATCGCTGATTAAGATATCCAGGGTTTCGACCAAAGAGTCTTTGGATTTGAGTGATTTCAGGGTCTGAAATTTAATATGCATGCGACCTTCTGTCATTTGACTGAGCAAATCATTGGCCGCGTGTTCTATTTCAGGAATTGCATTTTCAATCACGACGGCCTGAATCCCCTTTTGCCCGAAGATATCCGTCAATTCAGCATAGAGTCGGAATTCCTGGTCTAAATTTTTTTGGGCAAGCAAAGCCTCTTCACGCATCTCAGACTGTAGATTCAGGCTTTGCAGTTCTTTTTCCAAGGCAAAGATTTTGGCATGGTTCTCTTTTTCTTCTGCCAGATAGATATTCAATTGGGTTTTGAGTAGACGGGTTTCACTCTCCGCTGATAAATAGGCTTGCCGGATCTGTTCGGCTTGGGAGAGCTTTTCAAACAATTGGGTCTGTTCTAAAACCAGGCTGGCTTCGGTTTGGGCAATCCGCTCTGACTCTTTGCTGATTTGTCCCCATAACTCCTCTCCGCTGAGCAGGGCTTCCCATTTCTGTTGGTAGATTTTGAGCCTTTGGATTTCATCGCGAATAAACTGCAGATTTTTCACCCACTCAGGCAGGGGTTCCAGTTCATGCTCCAGCCTTGTGATTTGCGCCTTGAGTTCGGGGGCAAAACTTTGCTCCTGGAGTATTGTTTCTAAAAGGCTGGAGGTTTGTGCTTGCTCGGCAATCTGTGCTGTGAGTTGAGCCAGCTCAGTTTCGGCCTGTTCTGCCTCCTTGAATTTCTGCTCTATTCCAGCATATTGGGAGAGGGCTTTGCGCGCCTTTTGGTGCCTTTCTGGCTGATAATCGAGGACCCTTATTTGGGCACTTATTTCTTCTTTTTCGGCCCTTAAGCGCTGCAGTGAGGGGGAATGCTTCAGTGCATCCAGCAGTTGGGCAAGTTCGGCTTCTTTTTCAATCAATTCAGCTTTGCTGGCTTTTAAAGCCTCAAGCGCCTGTTCAATTTGGCCGATTTCTTTTTGAAGGGGATCGCGTTTTTTCAATTCTCTTGTTAGCTGGCTATATTCGGCGCGAAAGGAGAGGATCTGTGCTTCCAGGTCTTCTAACTCCTGTTGCAGTTTTTTTTGCTGCGTTTGGTTTTGATTCAAATCTTGGCTGTATTTTTGCACCAAGAGATTGAGATCCTCAGGGTTCAAGAGGCGTTCACACAAGGGGCAGGCATCGGCTTGGTGGCTTTCCAATTGCTCTTTTTTTTCAGCCAGTAAGAGTTCATTTTCAGCAAGGCTGCGCAGCCGTTCTGTCTTTTGTTCCTTGAATTGATTCTGGGCCTGCCCTGCGGTGGTGATCTCATTTAATTGATGCTGGAGAAGATTCAATGCTTCCATTTCTGAGAGGCGGTCTTGAAGACGGTCTTGAAGGGAAACTTCTGCTTCAAGCTTTTGAGACTGCGCTGCGATATACGCTCTCAGGGCGTGGGCTTGATCCTCCAATTCACGACTGAAGCTTTCCACTTCCTTTGTTTTGTCAAGAAGGCTCTGGCGGAGGAATTGATCCTGGGAAAATTTTTCTTCCCAGGTCTGAAACTCCGTCAGCAGGAGCGTATAGCGCTCCCAATCGGCACGGATTTCTGGTGCCTTGTTCTGTAGGGTTTGCCATTTCTGGGCCTCTTTGCGCAGATACTTGAGGGCCTCCTGCGCTTGATTCAATTTCAGAGAAACAGCATGGGCTTCTGATTGAAATTTTTGTTGTGCCTGGTGTTTTTCAGTTTGAAGTTCCTGAAGCTGAGTGACTTGGGCTTCTAAGGCTGTTTTTTGTTCGGCATAGCTCTGTAGACGTTGGTAACCAGCTTCAATCTGGGGACGTTGTTCGCGCAGTTTCAAGATTCGGGCTTGCTCAATCTGATTTTCCTGCTTGTTTTTTTCAATCAGGCTGAGTTCCTGTTTGAGTTGAACCTGTCTTTGTTCAAAGATTTGCAGTTCAGCATTTTGAAGTTGAAGGCGATTGAATGCTTCAGTCTTTGTTTCCAGAGCGTTTTGACTGGCTTTCAGCTTTTGATTCAGTTCTTTCTCGGCTTCCTGGAGACTGAGGATCTGCTCTTCAACAAAGGGCTTGGCGGTCAATTGGGCCTCCAATTGTTGCAATTGCCCCTGAATGACCTGTTTCTCCTGTTGAAAACGGGTTTTTTTTTCTTTTGCCAAGGCTTGTAATTTTTCATACTGATTTAAATTGAGAATATCTGCAAGCACATCTTTGCGTTCTTTGGCCGAACTGGTGGTAAAGACATCTGCCCGCCCCTGAAGAATAAAGGAGGAATTGATAAACAGGGTATAATCCATACGCAGGGTCTGAATGATCTCTTGCTGCGTCTCTTTGACGCCTTTGCCACTTAAGGAACGAAAACCCTCTTCGCTTTTGACCTGAAATTCGAGGGTATGTTTGCCTGGGCTCTTGCCTTTGGATCTTTGCCGAGAGCGTAATATTCGATAGGTCTTGTTTTCGAGTTCGAAACTGAACTGAACGCTGACTTCGCTCTCTCCCAGTCGAATAATGTCTTCACTGTTTGGGCTGCGAGATTTTTCAAACAGAGCCCAGGTCAAGGCATCTAAAATTGAAGATTTGCCACTGCCATTGGCCCCCGTTAAGCAGGCAATCTGAAAGGGACTGAAATCCAGTTCAAGATGCTCATAGGCCATGAAATTTTTGGCTTCAAGTATGAGGGGAATCATGGGTAAAGTTCGGAGGCCCTGGCTTCGACCACATAGCTCCAACCAATTGAATCCAAGCGGTTAAATGCGATCAAGAGTGTGGGTTGATCTTTTCTTTTGAGTTCGAGATGTCCAAAAGGATGCTGTTTGAGTTCAGAAAGAACTTCAGGGTGGGGATAAGTTGAAAGTTGAAGCTTCTCTGATTTTGACTGCTCAGATTTTTGCGTTTGCACGACAATTTCTCCTGCCTGATTGAGCAGATAAATATTTTCAATCGTTTTCATATCGGGTAAGGCCAGCAATTGACGGGCCCAGGTCTCTAGGACCATTTCAATCCCAGCGACACCTGCCATTTTTCCTGAGGGCAAGAGTATCGGCTGAACACAGGGCAGCAAAATGCCTTGTCCAGAGGCATCGAGATAGGGCTCTCCCCAGAGAGCCTGGGTTTTACCAAGGGCCTGTTTGTACCAGGGTCTTTGACGGGGATCGTAGCTGGGCTTGTAGCCCCCTTTGCCAGGATAAGAGAAATGAAGGCCTGCTTCCAGCCCAATATATGACCAGATCAGAGGTACGCCTTGCTGATCCAAGGCTTTTCGTAGCTGAGCAAGAGAGCTGAGCGGTTTCTGCGGGCTTTGCATAAAAACTTCCTGAAAAACAGGGGTTAGTCCAGCCAATTGCTTGAGAGGACGTTTGACTGCTGATGCTGAAACGCCAGGAGCCAGTTTAAAACCAGCCTGATCGATGCTGATTTCACGTTGATAGAGCGGAGAGAAGTGAAAATCACGGGGCCTGCGTTTGGGATCTGAAAAATCGTCGTTCAAGAAAATCGCTTGGGCCTGGGGATTTTGAAGATTGAGACTGGATTCGGTGGCCGATACCAGTTTGGCAAGCAAGCCCTGCATGCGTAAAAATTCAGAATCAATTTGCTGTGTTTTTCTGGCAATTTCGGTTAAGTGTTTGCTTAAATGCGCTTCCCTCTGCCTCGAAATCTGAAGCGCGTGCTGGCTGCTCCAGGTCGCGGCCAGGGTGATAGTGGAGCTGAGAGCCAAAAATAGCATTACTCCTGCAGCCACCCGATTGCGGTGTTTTTGCAGCGTTCGGAGGGTTTTGCGTAGCTGATTGTCGGGCCGCGCTTCGGTTTCTTCGCCGTGCAGATAACGGCGAAGATCCTGGGCCAAGGCATCTGTGCTGGCATAGCGATCTTTGCTCTTTTTGGCAGTGGCTTTGTGAACAATGGCCTTCAATTCGACGGGAATCTTGATGTGCGGATCAAAGGGGGTAAAGTCTTCAATCTCTGCCTTCAGCACTTTTTTTAATAAATCCATGGCTCCTGTGGCTTTAAAGGCCGGCAAAAGAGTGAGCAATTCATAGAGAATCAAGCCCAAAGCGAATTGATCACTGCGTCCATCCAGTTCTTTGTTCTTGCCTGCTGCCTGCTGTGGCGACATATAGCGGGGCGTGCCGACAATTTGCCCGATTTGTGTCTGTTCACCCAAGAGATCGTCAGAGATGGCTTGCTTCAACTCGATTTGATCGTCTGCATCCTGGTCTTGGAAGAGTTTTGCAATGCCCCAGTCCATGACATAGACTTCTTTGTATTCCCCGATCATGATATTTGCGGGTTTTAAATCCCGATGTATGACCTGTTTGCTATGGGCATAGGCCATTGCATCGCAAACCTTGAGAAAATGGTCTAGCAGGGTTTCCAGACTGTGTTCATCGTCAGGCAGTTTTCCAGCCTTATAGAGTTCCTGGGATTCTTTGATCAGATCCTTGAGGGTTTTGCCTTTGACCATTTTCATGGCATAGGCCAGACTGCCGTCAGGACGGATATCGAGGTTGTAAATGGGCACGATATTGGGATGGTCTAATTGTGCTGTGATTTGTACTTCATTGAGAAAGCGTCTGAGCAGGCCACGATTTTGAGCCATTTCCTGAAGCAATTGCTTATAGGCAATTGTGCGTTGCAGGTTTTTATCCTTGGCCTTGTGCACCAGCCCCATGGCCCCTTGGCCCAAAAGGCCGAGAAAGTCATATTGTTCTGAGAGTTTCAGGTTGGGGCGTTCTCCCATTTGCTGCTCAAGCAGCTGAGATTGGCTGAGCAAATCGATATGGGTGACTTCAATCGGTTCGAGAAGGTGAATTTCCTGGAGGGCTTTGCTGTCTATTTTTTTTTCGGAATAGAGCCAGGCCACGAATTGATCCAGATTGGCTTGGGGAAAATCATGAAAATAGCTCTGATACAAACTGTCCAGAGAGTCAGGAGCTCGATCGCCTAATACGGTTTTTATATCCTGCAGATTCATGAGGCACCTGCCAATTCAAACTCAAAACGCCTCCTTCATGATCAGGAGGCGTTTTATGAGTAGCACAGGCTGGATTCGAACCAGCGACAACTCGGGTATGAACCGAGTGCTCTAACCAACTGAGCTACTGTGCCAAAGTTGAAACTATTATACTCTGGTTTTTTTCAAGAGCAAAGAGGATTCACAAAGACATTCTTTTTCAGCTATGCTGAACCTATGAAATCTGAACGAAAGCCCTACCCTGACGAGCCACTCTACCGAGTTTTATATCAATTAATTTTAGCGGAAAGCTGGGAACATTTACTTTATATTGGCCAAAAGGGCGACCCTGCCTTACTCGAAACCCTGTTTGAAGCCCGTTCGTATTTAAACCGCGCTCAAAAACTGAGCCTGATAGAATCTGATCCTGAAGCATTTAAATACTATCAAAGCCTGGCTGCCACTCAAGAAAATACTGATTTTTATTTGGGTTATTCACAGACTCAGGCCCATTTCCCTTCGCTTGAAAGCCTGTTTGCCTTTTACCGCAGCCAAAAAACGGCCTGGCACCACTACCCAATTGATTTTTGGGCTGAAAAAGCCGCAAAAGAAGCCCAGGAATTTCATTTATCGCAGCAAAAAGGGCAGTTGAGTCGCCTGAGAGAGTTTTCCCCGGCCCCTGATTTCGTGATTTTGGATGGTTCAGAATTTTTCAGCCAGGCGGATTTGATGGCTTGTTCAGAGGCCCGCTTGATTTTACTGATGGGCGTCAGTGCCTATAAAAACTTTGCCAATTTTAAACGGCTCTCCGAAGATCCACGTTTTTATTTGATGTATCAAAATTGGCAAGCGGGTTTTGGCTACGCCCTGTTTAAAAAGCTACCGGCTTTAAAATCTGGTATCAGCGTGGTGATACATACCAAAAATGAAGAAAAAAATATACGTACCTGTTTAGAGAGTGTGACCTGGGCTGATGAACTTCTGGTGATCGATATGTACAGTGATGATACGACCTGTGAAATCGCCAGAGAATATGGTGCAAAAATCATTCCCCATATCCCCGTCACGTTTATTGATCAGGCCCGGAACTTTGCCCTGGCTCAAGTTCAGCATCAGTGGACCTTGGTGCTCGATGCCGATGAGCGGGTCCCTGAGGCTCTGAAAACAGAACTTCGCCATTTGAGCCAAGCAGCTGATTCGGTTGCGGGTTATTGGTTGCCACGCCAAAATTGGTTCTTTGGCGAGTGGATTCAAGATCTTTTTCCCGATTTTCAGATGCGTTTTTTCCGCAGCGGTTCAGGGGCCTGGACGGGTATGATTCACGATTTTGCGCGTATTCAGGGTGAAACGGTTTATCTGCCTGCGAGACCCGAACTGGCCCTGCAACATTATTCATACCATACGGTTCAGGATTTTGCTCAGAAACAGATCTATTATGCACAGCATACGGTCTCTCAGTATCAGGCGCTTGGCGATCAGGTTCAGATTAACAGTGAGACGATACGAAAAGAATTCAGCCAAGATCTTGCCAAACTTCAAAAACGGATCCAAGACCCGCATCTCAGCGATCTCAATTGGTTAACCCAGACACTTTATTTCTTTTCTAATTACCTCACTGGAGCAAGTTTATTAGAGAAATATGGTGAACTATCTAAAAATACTCAAAAAAAATCGATATTAAGCGCATATACCTATTTAAAAAATGGAATTCGTTTTGATTATCCTTTCAAAGAGAGCATTGCCTCAGCGCTTGAAATCTGTGATGAGTTGATTATTTGCTATGCCACCGATTCAGAAGATGAAACCCCGGCTGCGCTTCAGGAATTGGCTTCACAGGAAGCCAAAATTAAGCTTTTTCCTTCTGAAGTCTGGAAGCAAAACAAAGGCCATGAGGGAGAAGTGATTCGTCTTGCGGCTGAAGAAGCCATGGCCTATTGTCAGGGAGAATGGCTCTGGCATGTGCAGGCCGATGAGGTTTACCATGAAACAGATTTAAAAAAATTAAAAGACGTGCTTTTAGCTGCCGATGCCCGTCAAACAGATGCCTATCGCTTTAAGATCCTGCATTTTTATGCAGATTACCAAACCTTGATTTCTGAATCGGCCCAGGAAATTGGCTGGTATCAGCGCTGCATTCGCTTGACACGCAGGGGTAAAACCCAGCATATCAAAGATGCTTGGACGCAAATCCTGGATCCCAAAGCGCCGGGAAAAATCAGAGATCTTGAAATTCGGATTTTTCATTATGGCCATGTGCGAGAACATGAAGCGATGCGGCGCAAGGCCTCGTATATGGAACAGCTTTATGCTCCCTTGCCAGAGGATTTCGAAGTTTGCCCAGAAGGGCGTTTCAGTTATGATCGGGTACCCGAAGCGTATCTTGAAACCTTTCAAGGCAGTCACCCAGTTTGGATGCGTCAACGCATTGCCCGCTCCGCACTGCAGCACTTGGCTTTGTTACCCCGAAAGCCCAAAGTCTTGGTAATTTCACGCCACCACCAAATCAAAAAAGGTTTTGGCATCAGTTTGAAAGAGATCTATGCCAGCGGTGTATTGCACGCGCATTTTGAAATTCATCAATTGGCCTGGCATTACCATGGGCCCGATCAGCTCCAGGATGAAGTATATGTTTATGGTTTGAAAAAAGAAGATCCCTTTGGCTTGCAGCGCTTAAAGCAACTGCTAATCCTGCTTGAGCCCGAAGTGATTCTTCTGCATGCTGATACGCATTTTTTCCCTGTCTATCTCTCAATACTTGAAAACTGGCAAGGGGCTGTGATGGGCTGGTTTCCTGTGGATTATTCCCGTGTGAACAATCCCCGTCCGATTCTGCCCCTCTTGCAGCGCTGTCAAAAAATTCTCAGTCTTTCAGAATTTGGTATCAATCAGCTCAAAAGGAATTATAAGGGGCCCCTGGAAGTTGTTCCCCTGGGGGTCAATACACAATTATTTTATCCTCTTGAATCAGACCAGCAAAAATGGGAATTGAGAAAAGCCTTGGATTGGCCTGAAGAAGCCTTTGTCTTTTTAATGATCGGAAATAATTTTTGGCGCAAAGGCATCGAATACAGTATTGAATCCTTTTTTCAATTCAGGCTGAAATTTCCTGAATTGGCGAAACAGGCCTTTCTCTACCTGCATACTGAGTTTGCTGAATCTTTTCAGGAATTAATTCAGGCCTATGGTTTAGAGCATCATATTCGCATGAGCAAAGGATTTGACCCCTATCGCCAACCTTTTTCTCAAAAAGATTTACTGAAACTCTATCAAGCGAGTGATACACTGATTCTAACTTCTTTGGGAGAAGGTTTTGGAATGCCCCTTTTAGAAGCACAAGCCTGTGGCTTGCCTGTGATCGGCACTGATTTTTCTTCGATTCCAGAAGTCATCGGTCAAGCCGGCCTTTTAATCAATGCTTCTGCCCCGATTTGTGGACAGAGCTCTGATTGTATTGTTTGGCTCAAATTGCCTGATACTGAACATGCAGCGGAAAGAATGGCTGAAATGATGAGCAATGCCAGTTTACGTCAAGAATTCAAGCAAAAAGCCCTGGCCCGAGCCAAACAAATGACTTGGACCCAAACAGCTGAATTGCTGGGGGGAGCTTTAAGCCAGTTGGTTGGTCAGGGAAAGCCCGTTTTTGAATACCAGGAACCCAGGATTCTTTCTGTATGAAAATCAATAAATTTGTCTTGATACAAATTGCTGAAGAGTCTTTTGACGAGGCCTTGTTTATTCCCCGTTTGATTGAACAATTGCCTGCCAATAGTCAGGTCTATTGCCTTTCCAACTCGATTTCCTCAGCCTTTATTTCGAGTATTACAGGTCTTCGCGTATCGATGATGACTGAAAATCAGGAAAACAATCTGCATGATTTTTCAACCATTGTCGTCAACGATGAAATCGACGCCATCATTGTCATGGATTTGTATAAATACCTGGTCACGCCCAAAGATATCAATTTCCTGCCCAATTGGTTGGATGAGTTTTATAAACCGATCTATGCCCTTGATTATTTTAACCTTCTGGAATACCGCGAGCATCAATTGCTATTGAAAGCCAATATTCCGCGTGCCTATGCCGAAGGTGAAGAACCAGAGCCATTGACCATTTCACCTATTTTGCTAAAGCCATTCCCCCCCAATTATCCCCTGGATTTAAGTGGCGAGCAGGAAAAGGTTGTCCCCTGGAATGCTGTAGATTCGATGTTTCAAGTCAGAAAAGAAACGGTAAAGAGCCAAATTCGTGCTTCTTTTCAGATTGATGAAAATGAAAAAATCGTGACCCTCTTGGTGGATCCCCTCTTGTTTTTAAAATCGCTTGAAATATCTGCCCTTGGCTACTATATGGCCTTGATCGAAATTATCGGTTTTTACTTAAGGCAGTTCCCCGAAACCCGCTTTCAATTCCTGATTGTCGGTCTTTTCCCCCCCCAGGAAGAGATGAACGAAATTCAGGATCTCAATTTAAAAATTCGTTATTTCTCGCACCTAACGGCTGACAATTATCTGACCTTGATTGCGGGCAGCGATTTGCTCTTAACCCATACCACCCGCAGCCCCTTGCTTTTGGATGCCATGGTTGCAGAAACCCCTTGTTTGGTTTTGGGAAACAGTGTGATTCAAGAACTATTGGAAGATCAAACCCGTGAATTAAAATCCTTTTTTAGCCCCCATCCCTTTCTCTATGATATGGTTCATCTGATGATGAATCTGAATCAGTGGACTTCCTATCTTCCGATTTTTCAATTTACTGACTATCCCATTCCCTATAAGGAACTTGATTTTCCAGAACCGGGAATGAAATTTCAAGGATTGATTTACCATTTCGCCGATGTCTTTGATGATTTAACCACAGTACCTATCTTTGAAAATCTTTTGTTTAATCCTGAATATATGAATAATTTTAATGAACAGGTAAAATTAGCACTTAAACGCCATGAATCTTTCTTCCTATCTCAAATCATTGCCCGAAACGCTGAAGCTTAAAGAACGATATACTGCCAGTCAGGCAGCATTTAATTCCGTGCTCAGTCGCAAAACTCAAGAAATCCAGATTCAACCTGCCTGGAGTCATCTTCAACCTGAATTTTTTAGAGCCCCAGAGGTCTGGCAACTCAATTCTCCTGATCTCTATCCCTATTACCGGATTCTCTTTTATTCAACCGTTGCATTGATCGTCGCCGTGCTTTTGATTCTCATTGCCTTTATTCAGGGGTTCTTTGTCAATGAAGCGAAACTATTTAATGCTGTAATGACAAACTATGCTTCAAATAATCCAAAATTTCAAGAAAAAGCCCAAGAATACTTAAAAAAGTATCCCCAAGGCAGCTACCATCTTTCCGTTGAGAATATTGTCCAGTCAAGTTCTCAAATTGGCTATCTCGCTGCCTTAAACCAAGCTGAGCATCAACCCAGTTATCCCTTAAAAATGCAGGCTTATCAAAATGTATTGAGTAAATATTCGGCTATTCCAGCAGAAAGAAAACAAAAGCTAGAAATAAAGCTTGCTAAATATACAAAACAAGTTCAAGAATATGAAAATCTTTTAAATAAAGCCAGAACTTATAGTAAAAAAGAATACTTCACTTCCAGCCTGCTTTTACTTTCAAAATTGGTCAAAAAAGGGCCTGTTTATGGCAATTTGTATACTGAAGCTCAGGATTTATTAAACAGTATTTCAATTAAGAAAATTGACTTTTATTTGGTAAAAGGGCAATTGAGAAAAGCCAAAATCGCCTTAAACGATGCCCGCATTTATGGTGTATCCGAGAATGTGCTTACGGATTTAAGCAAAAAGATCAAAAATTTAGAACAGTTAAAACCCTTAAGATAATTGCATCGATGCAATTGGCCCCTCCAGAGAGGGGCCTTGCTTTGTGTTCAATTTATTCAGCTTCTAAAGCGGCGACACGTTGAACCACATCGACAAAACTGTCGGGGTTCAGGGACATCGAATCAATCCCTGCTTTGACCAAAAACAAAGCAAAATCTGGATAATCACTCGGACCTTGGCCACACAAGCCCACTTTAATCCCTGCCTGATGGGCTTTTTCGATGACTGTTTGAATCATAATCTGAACGGCTTCATTGCGCTCATCAAAGAGATTGGCCAGTTTGCCAGAATCGCGATCCACGCCCAAGGTCAATTGGGTTAAATCATTCGAGCCAATCGAAAAACCATCAAAACGGGTGGCAAATTTCTCTGCCAAAATGACATTGGAGGGAACTTCGCACATCATATAGACCTGTAATTCTTCTAATCCCCGTTTCAAGCCATTCTCAGCCAAAACCTCATGGATTTTATCGGCTTCATCTAAGGTTCTGCAAAAGGGAATCATGATGCTGATATTTTTAAAACCCATTTCTTCTCTGACTTTGCGAATGGCCTGGCATTCCAAACTGAAGCCCTGTTTATATTCTTCGCTATAATAACGTGAAGCTCCCCGAAAGCCCAACATCGGATTTTCTTCAATCGGTTCATAGGCTTGCCCACCGATTAGATTGGCATATTCATTGGTTTTAAAGTCTGACATACGCACAATCACCTGGCGAGGATACTGTGAAGCCGCAATTTTTGCCACGCCATATGCCAATTGGTCAATAAAATAGCGCTTTTTATCAGCATAACCGCGCGTCATTTGTTGGATGATTTTGCGGGTTTCATCCTCTTCTAGACTGTCATAATGAACCAGGGCATTGGGATGAATTTTAATCGCATTGTTGATGATAAATTCCATTCGGGCCAGACCAATTCCATCACTGGGTAAACGCCACCACCTGAAAGCCATATCTGGATTGGCAATATTGAGCATAATCCGGGTTTTGGTTCTGGGAATATTCGTGAGCTCCACTTCGTTTTCTTGAAATTGGAGAATGCCATCGTAAACAAATCCTTGATCTCCTTGAGCACAGGAAAGCGTCACCAATTGTTCATGTTTTAAAATACGTGTCGCATTGCCTGTACCCACCACAGCGGGAACCCCCAATTCACGGCTGACAATCGCAGCATGACAGGTTCTTCCGCCTTGATCGGTAATGATCCCTGCGGCTTTGCTCATAATCGGAACCCAGTCGGGATCTGTCATTTCGGTAACCAAAAGCGAACCCGGTACAAATTGCTCAATGTCTTCGACTGAGCGAATCAAACAGACTCTTCCTGTTGCAATCGCATCGCCAATACTCAAGCCCGTAACTATCGGAGCTGCTGCATCCAAGAGCTCATAGGTTTTGAGCATATGGGCTGTCTTTTGCGACTGAACCGTTTCAGGCCGTGCTTGAACAATAAACAATTCACCTGTTTCGCCATCTTTTGCCCATTCAATATCCATGGGGCGATTGTAATGTTTTTCAATCGTATGGGCCCAGCGGGCCAGTTTGAGAATATCCTCTTCGCTCAGGCAGTAACTTGTTTTTTCAGCCAGGGAGGTATCTACAATTTGGGTGGTTCCCACCCCTCCCAAGGCATAGATCATTTTTTTATGCTTATGGCCCATTTTTTTAGAAATCAGGGGGTGTGTCTTTTCTTCCTCTAGAAGCGGTTTAAAGACAATAAATTCATCGGGGGTGACCATGCCCTGAACAACACATTCTCCCAAACCCCAAGCCCCAGTAATCACAATGACTTTTGGAAAACCTGTTTCTGTGTCCAAGGTAAACAAAACCCCAGAACTGGCTTGATCTGAACGTACCATTTTTTGAATGCCGACACTGAGAGAAACCTCGAGATGATCGTATCCCTGTTTTTCGCGGTAAGCGATGGCCCGATCAGTAAACAGTGAGGCATAACATTTTCTGATCGCATCCAGAATCCCCCCCAAACCTGTGATGTTTAAGAAGGTTTCCTGCTGGCCAGCAAAACTGGCATCGGGTAAATCTTCAGCGGTGGCACTGCTGCGCACGGCAACATCGACACTGTCTTGGCCATACTTTTGGCTGAGTTCTTGGTAAGCAGCTTTGACAGCCTGAATAAATTCAGGCCTAAAATCAGTATTCAAAAATAAATTGCGAATGGCTTTGCCTGTTTTTTCCAAAGAAACCTCTTCTTGGCGAAAGGCTTCAATACAGGCTTTCATTTTTGTTTCCAATTGATTGAAGTTTAAAAATTCCTGGTAGGCGGCAACTGTGGTTGCAAATCCATTGGGAACCCTAATATTTTTTTTACTTAAGAGGCGAATCATTTCACCCAAGGATGCATTTTTACCGCCCACTAGGGGTAAATCGTTCAAACTGAGGGTGTCATAAAAACGAATATATGAAGTCATGGTATGCCTCGAGTTGTATTGAGATCTTCTCTATTATACAGTGGGGGAATTTACTTGTTTTTTTATTTTCTTTTTGGCCCTCACGCCGATTTATCCTGTCAAGTGTCCTGTCAAAGATAATCGGCACGCGCTTTTTATTTTATCTCCAATAATAAACATTATTGGAGATGTAGAACCTATGAAAACACTGGGTTTTTACTCTTTAACTACAATAACTTGGCAACGTATCTTAATATATTTCAGGCGGGTCATTTTTTTAACTCCAATAACACGATGGCTGTATTTTTTAGTTTTTGATCAGATTTATTTACTTATCTCTCTTTGGATTACTATTTTTGTTTATTTTTGATTGTATATATCATAACATAGGTTTTTAATGAAAAATAGAGAAAACTAGAGATATAATGTTCTATTATATTTTTTTAATGATTAAATAGTTATTTATGCGTAGATATATCAGTTTAAAATTTTTCTTGGCCCTGCACAAAAGAATTGCATCGATGCAATTCTTTTATCGACCCTATTTTATGCTTTATTTTCAATAATCTGTTGGCTTTATTTTTAATCGAAATACTTTCTAAATATATTTCAATACTATTTTCAGCTTATTTTTAATCTATAGTCATTAAATTGAGTATTTGATATTTTTTGTTTTTTGAGACCCAACTGCTGCTCATTTTTACTCTTTTTCAGATTTTTGAGAGCTCCTCCCACCCCTTACGATGAAAATACACCTTTCATCCAGACACTAAAAAAGCCTCTCTTTTCAGAGAGGCTTTTTTATATCTTCAGTTTTATTACTGAATGAACTTTTATTCAGTAATATATTTTGAGGCAACCCAACCCACTGTTCCCTGGGATGTTTTAATTTGTGACCAAGTTAAACCGTCTGCAGTAACTGTTGCACTTTGTAAAACTTCAATTTCAGTTTGTGCTGGCAGGGTGGTGATTAAGGCTTGGCTGACAGAGGGGCCCGAGCGGAAACTGACACCAGCAGCATTAATTTTTTTGGTTGCTGCACTGCTTGCAGGTAGACTTGAAGCCGGTGTCTGATCGAGAGTTGTCGTTTCAGTTGGGGTGGCTTGCGTATTTTCGGCAATGGGTTGTACTGCAGGCTCTGTTGTTTGCTGAGTTATAAATGAAGCTGAAACCCAGCCCGTTAAACCAGAGGTTGTTTTTATTTTTGACCAAACATACCCCCCTGCATTCTGGCTCTTGTCTTCTAAAATTTCAACTTTTTCATTTTGACTCAAACGGGTAAGCGCAGCTGATTGGGTACTGGCTTCAGAGCGCAAGGCCACTCCATTGCCTGTGATCATACCTTCAGGCACGACAGGGGCAACAGCTTGGTTTGCTGTGCTCACAGTTTCAGTCGCTTCTGTTTTTTGCGGTGTGGTGGAGGCAGGTGTTTCCTGTTGCACTTGTGCAACAGGTTTGGGAGTAAAAATTTCAATGCATTTCATTACGATTGGGGTCAGACAAATCAGACCGACCAGGATGGTCAATAAGAGCATTTTATTCTGATAAAGGGGCATTTCATTGCCTTGCTCTTCAACTGTGGATTCTGGGCTTTCCATAGTATTTACTTCTTCTTCCTGAACCAATTGTGAAATTGTACGCATATTAGATTCTATGACTTCGATATCTTGCTCAGTACTGGCATAACTTAATGCTTGCTTTAATTCTTTTAAAGCCTGACGATAATTTCCTGCCATATAAAATTCGTTTGCACTTTTATGATAATGGGCCAACATATTTGCTGGAGAGGTAGTTTCTTGTGAGATAGGGGGTTGATTCATGCCATCAGGATCCTTTACTGTTTCAATCGCTCAACTTACACTACTATATACAATAGGTAATATAGAGGGGCATGGGAAAGGGTAAGTGTCACAACTTCAGGATAACAAAAGGAAATCTTTTCTGAAAGGCATAGTTTATGCTTCTCAGAAAAATATTTTATCAACATGAAGCATCTTTCTTCCGAAGAATGGATTATTGCCTGTACACTCAAAAAATTAGAACGGGAACAGCGTGTTGAATTGATGATTCAATCCCATGTGATTTTGATACTTTTAAACGAATCTCAACCCCTTGCTCTTTTAAACCGTTGCCCGCATCAAGGTTATCCACTCAGTTCCTCTCGCCTGGATGCTGAACAAAAGATTTTAACCTGTCCTTTTCATGAATGGTCTTTTTCGCTTTTGGATGGCCATTGCCTGCAGAACCAGTCTCAACTTCAGTTTTTTCCACTGAAAGTCGAAGCCGGGATGGTCTGTGTAAAATTAAGCCCTTAAGAATCCGTGTTAAAATTAGTGAGAGTTTAAACAAGCAAAGGTTAACCCATGGGCCTTCTTGAATTTTTATTTGGCAAACCGCGCAGCAAGGAAAATTATCAGCAGAATTTACCCGCTCCTTTGGTAAAATCTGGCAAAGCGCTGACCCGGCAGGCTTCGGTTCTGGATCTTCAGGTCGGAGGCGTGGTTTCCTATGACGGCACCGATTTTATTGTTCGCAACCGCCACGCCTATGAATCCCATGGCTTTGAATGGTTTTCCTTTCACCTGATCGATACGATTTCAGGTCGCAAACTCTGGCTCGATGCCGAAGATGACGATGAACTTGAAATGGGTATCAGCCAGGAGATTGATTTGGAACTGTCTGGCAGTATCCCTTCCCGCCTGAGTTGGCAGGGACAAACCTATCGCCTCGATGAACATGGCTTTGCAAAAGTGCTGATGGAAAGCGAAGACAGCACCCCCAAATATGCCCAGGTGGAATACTGGGACTTTTATTCTTCTGATGAAGAGAGTGCCTTAGGCGTTGAAAAATGGGGGGGGGATCTCGAAGTCAGTTTGTCTCAAGCAATTGAGCCCTATGAAATCACGATTCTCGCGCTCGGACCTGCCGATGCCTAGAATTGTTTTTATTGTAATCTTTATACTGGTTGCAGCGATTCCCTTTCTGCTCTTTGCAGGCTTAAGCAATGCTGGCACGGGTTCAGCTGGGTCTCACAACGGTTATTACCGTCGGGGCTCCTCGTTTTACTTTTTTGACTTTGGCGGCCGAGGCCGTGGCTACAGCAACGGTGGCTTTCAAAGTGGCGGTTTCCGTTTTGGCAAATAAACTTTTTCGGAGGTAAATGTGGAAGAACTTCGCGCGCTTACACCTGGTGTACTCTTGGTTTCTTTAATCTATTCAATTTTGGGTATGATTTTTTTGATGGTGGCCTATAAGGTCTTTGATATCGTCAATGCCCTTGAGTTTACCAAAGAACTCGAAAAAAACAATCAAGCCTTGGGAACTGTGATCGCAGGCTTTTTCATTGCCATCGCTATAATTATCGCAGCGGCAATTCACGGCTGATGAAAAAGCTTCTTTCTTCTCTTCTCTTTGCCTGCAGTCTTTCTCTCGGCTCAGCAGCCCTGGCTGAAGAATCTACCCGTTTGTACCTGCCTCAGAGTGTTCCTTTGCCTGCTGTAGCTTTGGTCGATGATTCCAGTGCATTGGGACTCAATCCGGGGGGGGCTGGCGCAAAAGATTTATTTGAACTGTATCTGAGTAAATCTTTAAACCCCAACAATGCTGGGCAATTCAGTGTTTTTGCAGGCATTCCCAACATGTCCTTTGGGTATCAGCAATTTCAAGCGGGAATCTTGGGTGATTTGCGCCGTTTTTCAATGGGGGTCAGCTACCCCCTTCAAGACTATTTATCACTGGGCCTCTCCTATCACCTAACCCAGGAAATTGCATCTGCCAATTCCAATATTCATTCCTTTGATTTGGGGCTGCAATTTCGTCCCGTCAGCTTTTTATCTTTGGGCCTCAGTGCCCGAAACCTCAACAACCCCCGCGTTCAAGACCGCGAAATCAAGCGTTCCTATGTGGCCGGCGTAGGCGTCCGCCCCTTTGGCAAACGCTTGACCCTGACGGCTGATGCCCAATGGGATGAAGGCGATGATGTCAAACAAATGACCGGTCTTTTTGGGCTGGAATCTGAACCCATTGATGGGATACTACTCAGAGGCTCGATCGATTTAAAAGGTCAGTTCATGCTCGGATTGGGCTTCCAGTTTGATCATTTCAATCTGGGCTATTATCACAGCTTCAACGGAACGCCCAATCAAGACAGCCTGCACCTCAAGGTCACCAATACCACCTTTCATAACGCCATTCAACAAATGGGAAACCATTTCGCCTATATTAACCTTCACCAGGGGCTGATTCTCGACTCCGGCGAACCCACAGGCAATTTTCTGCGTAAAAACCAACCGCTTTCCTATTGGCGTTTTTTGGAACAGCTCAAAGAAGTAGAGACGCTTTCCCGCTATAAGGGCGTCGTGATTGATCTCAGCAGCTTACGCGCTGGCCTGGGTACGATTGAAGAAATTCATGAGGCCTTGCGCAGAGTGCGTTCTGCCGGAAAACAGATTATTGTCTATTTGCGTGAGGGTGGCATGGCCGAACACTACCTGGCCTCGCTGGCGGATAAAATCGTCATGCATCCTTTGGGCAGCTTGCAAATGAAGGGCTTTTCTTATGTCATGCCCCATTATAAAGATCTGCTTGAGCAGGTGGGCGTCAATATCGAGTTTATCAAAGTCGGTGCGTATAAAACCGGTCTTGAATCTTATACCCGCAGCGAGTCCTCTGCCGCCACACTCGAACAATACGGTTCGATCCAAAAAGACGATTTTGATCGCTACCTAGCCAATTTACAAGCCACCCGCCATTTGGATCCAGCTGTGATCGACAAGATTTTTAAAAAATCACTCTTCAATGCCAGTGAAGCCAAGGAAACGGGCTTAATTGATGCGATTGCCTATCAGGATGAAATCCCTGAAATAGCGGCCAATTTGATCCATCAACCCAGCAGTCAGTTTGAAGATATCAGCCGGACCCGCTTTGAAAAAAACGCCTGGGAACCCAGTGATAAAATAGCTGTCGTCTATATCTCTGGCAATATTGTGGAAGGCAACAGTGGACGTGGACTGGTCTTTGGAGAAGAATATGTCGGTTCAAATACCATTGTCGAACAAATTCTGGCTCTGCCCCGAGATCCCCAAGTCAAGGCCCTGGTGGTACGCATCAACAGCCCAGGGGGCTCAGCCCTGGCCTCAGATGAAATTTACAGGGCCATGAAACTCTATAAAAAACTGACCGGCAATCCCGTGATCGTCTCAATGGCAGATGTGGCAGCTTCTGGTGGGTATTGGATTGCCCTGGCGGGGGATCAAATCCTTGCCAATGAAAGCACCATGACGGGAAGTATCGGCATTTATGCTGGAAAAACCAATCTCCACGGCCTGTTCAATCTGCTGGGCGTCAAGCATTCAATTATCAAAACGAATGAGAAAGCCGATGCTGAAGGTGAACACCGCGCCTATAGCGATGATGAACGCCAAATGATTCAAAACAATCTGAGAGAATACTACCGTGTTTTCCTGGAGCGGGTCTCTGAAAATCGCAAACTCGATTTCTCGGTAGTCGAACAGGTCGCCCAAGGTCGGGTCTATACGGGCAAACAGGCCTTGAATATTCACCTAGTCGACAAAATTGGAGGCCTTTCTGAAGCAATTGCCCTGGCCCGCAGCCAGGCAAAAATTCGTACCCAGGGCATACAAATTGAGCATTTGCCTGAAATGGGCAATTTCCTTGCCCAAGCGACCTTGCCTTTAGAGCAGAAAGCCCTCTTGCCTGAAATTCGAGCCTCGGTTGAGCGTTTGTTTCCCTCATCTACGCACGTTCTCGCGATGTTGGAGCCTGAATTTTTCTTAAAATTTTAAGAAATTCAGCTTTCAAGAATCAAGTCACCTATTTTTTTTTATTGGATATAAAACAAGTAAAATCTTTTGGATTCTATACTTGTTTTATATCTTTATTTCTGAAAGTGAATAGATAATGAGGCTTCAATCATTTTTCCTTCTTTCCCTTTCCGCTTTTTTTCTCACAGCATGTATGCAACGCAACGATGCTCTCACCCAAGCCGTTCCTCAAGGCGGCGCGAAATTTCAAACGTCTTCTGAAGCTTGTCCCAGTATGTGTACCGCACGCGGTCTCAATTATCAAAAATTTATTGGGACTTCCATCGGAGATTGTTTTTGTGAACCCCATTAAGCCAGTTTGTCCCGAATCGCTTTGACGATTCGCTGGGATGCTCCTTTTGGCCCGTATCTTTCAGCCTGAACAGTTTGGGCAGCCCTTCGATAGGCGGGTTCTGTCAAAAGGCGGTTCAAAAACCAGGCCACGATCTCAGCATGCGGATCTGTTAGCAAGGTGAGCGCAGGCCCCAAAAGGCGGGTCTGCGCCTCTGCAAATTTTGGCGTGTATTGTAGCCCCTCTCGCCCCCAAGTCAAAATTGGAATGCCTAAGCCTGCGGCCTGCTCATGGGCCGTTCCTGCAAAACCAATCAAGGCTTCAGCCTGGTTTAAGATCGCTCCCCAATAATCTGAAGTATAGAGATAGAGGCGCATTTCCCCTTTTTGATAGCGATCTGTTTTTTCAAGCTCTTGTTGTTGCCAACCGCTTTGCAGCAAAACGGTCTGGATTTCATAGTTTGGAATACCGGGTGCCAGGCTGAGCAAGAAGTCATAGGGCCTCTCCCTGCAAGCTTCCAAATGGTGCACTAAATCGTTAAAATTCGCCACAGCATCCTGCCGACTGCCTGGAGCCAAAGCGATTCTGTTTCGCCCGGGTTGTGGGTGATAATTCCAGTTTTTCAGAGGTTCACAGCGATCCAAGATCGGGTTCCCCAATGCTTCTACCCGCAAGCCTCTTATTTTCAGACCGGCTGCGGTGAGCGCGTCGCGTGGATAGATTCCCAAACTTGCCTGACGCAGCATTTGGCATTGCAGGACATCATAGGTATTTTTTCGACCCTGGGTATAATAATCACTCAAGGCACAGCCCACAAAGGCAAAGGGCAGTTTGCGCTGCCAGGCATAGGTGACGACGACGATATCTCCCACTGCAAGCACCCCATCCAAGGGGGTTTGATTGAGCACCTGACGTGCTTTCAAGAGATGCCCCCCCAAACCGGCCTGAAAATCCTTGAAAAGCTTCAATGGATTTAAATAGGCAAAACCAGCGGAAGGCGGCGAAAACTTGACAGGCAGGCATTCAATCCCCGCCTGCTTGTAAAAATGACCTTCTCCTACCAAGGGCAAAGCCAAAAGGGTATCTTGTGGGGCTTGTGCTTTCCAGGCCTGGGCCAGACTGACGCCAAGTAAATCTTCGCCCATGCCATTGCTGAGCAGGAGCATGCGTCGCTTCATAGGCTACCTGGAAAAAAGTCTTTGACCAGATCCAGATAAGCTGTGCTGTGCACCTTCCCCTCACGAATGCTTAAAGTCTGCTCACGGGGCCATGAAGGCATTTTTTGCCAGGACATGAGGATACGTATCGGTTTTTTTCCTGCCTGCCCACTGACCCGACAGAGGGCGTTTAAATAGAATCCCTGCGCTTGGGCTGCCTGCCTCACCGTGGTTTCTGTCTCTGCTGGCAGGATCAGAGCCAATTGCCCCTGGGGAGTCAACCCGTCTTTCGCAAAGGCGAGAATATCCTTCCAACTCAAATCCAGGCTGGAGCGTCCACGGGCCCGGGCTGGCTCTGGAGAAAGCGTATAGGGTTCAAAATAGGGGGGATTGCTCAGTATCAGATCAAAGGCCCGTTCTGGACGGTAGTCTTGTAATTTGAGCTGCCTGAGCTGAAGTCGCTCTTCCCAAGCTGAAGCTTTAAAATTTTCCTGGGCCTGTTCAGCCGCTTGGGGTTCTGGTTCCAGCGCTTCAATTTGGGCCTGGGGATATTTTTGAGCCTGCATCAGGGCCAAAATCCCTGTCCCCGTGCCAATATCTAAAATGTGTTGGGGCTGCTCAGATTCAACCCAAGAACCCAGCAGCAGAGCGTCTGTCCCCATCGGGATGGGACTGTTCTGCTGCCGAATCCAAAACTGCTTGAGGCGAAAATCAGTGGGCATGCCTGAGTTTAAAGTCTTCCGTAAAGCCAATCAATTGATGCAGAATTCCCGGCTCCATGGCCGAATGGCCTGCATCGGGAACAATCTCAAGCTGGGCTTCTGGCCAGGCCCTGTGCAAATCCCAGGCAGAGCGTACCGGGCAGACCACATCATAGCGTCCATGCACAATATAGCCCGGAATCTGGCGAATTTTATCGACATTTTCCAAAAGATAATTTTTGCTTGGGAAAAAGGAATCATGGATAAAATAATGGCATTCAATTCGCGCGAAAGCCAAGGCAAACTCAGCTTCATCAAAGGCTTCGACCAGGTTTAGATCGGGAATTAATTTAGAAGTCGCGGCTTCCCAGGTACTCCAGACCCGTGCAGCCTGCAACCGTACCTCTGGATCTTCTGAAGTCAGGCGGGCATAATAGGCTTTGACCATGTCATGGCGTTCATTTTCAGGGATCACGGCCAGGTATTTTTCCCAGACATCGGGATAAAGCCAAGAGGCCCCTTCCTGATAAAGCCATTGAATTTCTTCGGGCCGACAGAGAAAGATTCCCCGCAAAATCAAACCACTGGCCCGATCAGGATGGGTAATCGCATAGCTGAGCGCCAGGGTACTGCCCCAGCTGCCCCCAAAGACCAGCCATTTTTCAATGCCCAGTTCCTGGCGCAATTTTTCAATATCTGCCACCAAATCCCAGGTGGTATTCTCTCTTAAATCGGCATGGGGCAAGCTTTTGCCTGCTCCGCGCTGATCAAAGAGAATGATGCGGTAAAATTCAGGGTCAAAAAAGCGGCGGTATTTTTCATTCACCCCGCCCCCAGGCCCGCCATGCAGGAACACGACAGGATAGCCTTCTGGATTGCCACAGGCTTCGTAATACAAACTGTGAGGGTCGGAAACCTTGATAAATCCGGTATGGTAGGGTTCAATTTCAGGAAATAGAATGTTTTTCTGATCTGCTTGTAGAGGTTGCATAGCCGCTCCTGACGATGTTTTTCTGCTTCTCCAGACAGAGAACACTGGCAGTATACAAGCTATTCGCTAATACTGCCGACCCAAACGCATTTTAGAACAAACAACCTATCATTGAGTTGCCAGAGGCATCCTATTTCTTTGCAGGTTCTTGATGGTGCAGGTATTCCTTTCCGGCCTCAATCAGGAGGGCTGTAGTATTGAGCACCCAGTCCTTTTCAGTCTTGGGCCAGTTCTCCCAGCCTTCCGGAAACTGGTGATCGCGAAACATCAGGGTCACATCAGCCAGTGAGACGGCAGGTTCTCCGTCAATCTCCTTCGTATTCGGGCTGTTGGCGAGAAAGGCCATCAGTAGCCCAAATTCACCTGTAGAGCCAATCAAGTTATTTTCCCCGAGGGTCTTGGTAAGCGCTTCAAGCACTTCCCGATCCGCCGCATCATCCTGGCGATGTGCAATCTTCTGCAGTATCGCTGGCCCAGTCTTAGCAACGAAATTACCCAGGTCAGCCAAGAGCAGCCCGGCAGCCTTTCCGCTGAAGACCTTCGAATCTGGGTCACGGAGAAGATTTTCTGCAATGAAATGGGCGATGTCGGAGCGCTTCAGGTAGCCATCCTTGGCCCGCATCGCCAGGCGGTCAAATTCAGAGGGGCTAAATCTCCCGGTATTCAGACGCGAGGGATCCCCCTGTAGAATGCCACTGTGACCAGGGTGCGAGCCCTGAGAGCCAGGAAAATCAAGGCTGAACAAGCTCGGCGGTAGCGGTGAATCCAGCGCGCCCGATTTGCTCAGCATCTTCGAATGGTTGCCTTTAGCGAAAAGCTCAAGCAAATTTCCCAGGTTGCCGCCGCCGCTGTTACCAAGGGCCACGACATCAGAGATGTCGGCAAGCGGCTGCTCTTCAGTATTGCGAACGGGCAGCGCACCTCCTGAGACCGCAGAACCTATAAATGGACAGGTTGCTTTCTTGGTAGCGATCGACTCTAACTGCTCGCTGCTTAAAGAGAGGACCTGCGTAAGCACATCTTCCGTTGCAAGCAAGCCTTCTCCCAAGGCCGGATGTGCTTTGTCATCCAGATCCTGAATGGTAGCAGGAGCCTCAAGTCCAGCAATTTTCAAGCTGGACTTGGGCACAGACCCCTGCTTTAAGGCATTGAGATCCAGTGATTTCCCGTCAAGGACATAGCCTTCACCTTTGGCTGAAACTAAAATTCGGTCTTTGCCATCGTTCGGCTTTGGAGCCTGACGATGGTCTTCGGGGGTAGCTTTGCGAACATTTCCATCTAAGGGTTCTTCGTTATTAAAGCGAAAGGAAGGGATTGAGGGCATAAGAAACTCCTATTTACAAATGCACAAACTGCATTAAATTTTAATCATATTTTATCTCGAAATATCTAAATTTTTGAAACAAAACTTGTGCACTTTTTTATAGCGTATTTTTTGTAGCTTAGGGCAGGCCCCCTGTAAAGCCTGGAGCACCTGTCTAAAATTACCACTTTACATCAAAGTGATTTCTCTGATAGCAATGAGGATAATTTTTGAGTATGTCCAAGCTCTGAAAAGAGTCTCAAAGAACGGGTTTAATCCCCATATCGCTCTGTTCTAAGTCTCGAAAGCATTCTCAGACGCTGTGATTTGTTCTGCAATAGCTTGAATTTTTTCAATAGAGACATAGTGTTGACGATTTTTATGCCAGCTCAAAATTCCCTGATAAAACACCTTATTACAACGTTGAAGAATTTGCATTTCATGATCTGCAACCCTATCTGCTACGGCTGCTTCGTGGGTAAGAATAGAGCCTTCACCAGCCATAGCCAATTTACGGCAAATACAAATAGTGTTGACAATCAAGCGAGTCAAAGGATACTCATGCTCCAAGGTTTCACCCAGGGTATAATCGTATTTGCGGTCTTTTAACATTCGAACAAAGGGAAAAACATGTTCATCATTAAAGGCTATCAGACCTTTTTGCTCTCCTTTGTAGCAATCTGCGGCCAATACAGCAGGAGAAGAAAACAGTTCGTAATTTTCGACTTCTTCAATGTTCAAGCGATGATAGCCCAGAGCAATGCTATTGGGCTGCTCAATTAAAGCCGCTGCCAATTGATGCTGAAGCACCCAATGGGATTTGATTTCAATTTCAGGAAACGCCGCAAGCAAAGCCAACAAAAACTGGCTGGTAAACAAATTGCAATCCCAGCCATTGCTCAAATAAAGGCGCAGGGTCTTCGCTTCTCCCTTTTGGGTGAATTGCTGCATCGCAGACATCGTCTGATCCAGGGTCTTAAAAAATTGTGGCAAAGCATGGTTTAAACGTTGTCCAGCTTCCGTAATCACCAAGCCCTGCGCTTGTCGTTCAAAGAGTTGAACATTTAATTTTTCTTCCAATTGTGCAATTTGGTAACTTAAAGCCTGCTGGGTATAATTCAGAGCTTCGGCAGCACGCGAAATATTCAATTGCTTGACCAATTCTTGAAAACTGATCAGGGCGTCTAAATTCACATCGCTCATATCAGATCCTCACGTTGAAAATGCCATTGTGCCAACTGCTCAGCAGATAAAACCTGAGCGTTCAAATGGGAATGATAAGCCAACAAAAGTGCTGGGCGCACCCTTAAAGTCTGAGGCGGCTCTGCAACCACAGCCAATTTGCCTTGACTTTGCTCTTTTTGAGTAATGCTGGCGGGTAAAAAAGCAGCCAAGGCCATGTGTTGACACATGTACTTTAAAATATCCACATTGGGCACAATGATTTTAACCTGACGGGGATAGGCTGTTTGGTTCCAAAGCGGAAAGGGAGCTTGCAAAGCCAATGAGGACTCAATTTCACCATAGAGATAATCCGACCAATGCCCCCCCCTGTATTGGGGATGTGAAACAATTTGAAAAGGTTCTTCAGGCCCCAGATAGAGTTCAAACTCTCGTCCTGAGATATAGGGCATCACCCGTTCTCCATTGAGCGAATAAGTGGTCAATACCACATCCAATAATTGTGATTGAAAGGCATCCAATAAAATATGCCAATCTCGATTGAATCCCTGTACATTAAGCAGGTACTGGGGATGCAATACACGCAGAGCAGAAACCAAAGGCAATAAAATACTTCGGCCCCAAAAATCAGACCAACCGAAGCGTATTTCGGCAGGATAAACATTATTGGATACTTGGTTAATTTTGGAAACTCCGATCAGCAGTTCCAAAGCCTGACGTTTGAAGTACTCGCCAGCATCGGTCAATTCACTCAGTTGATTATTAAACAGGGCAACGCCCAATTGTTTTTCCAATTGACGCATGTTTTTTTGTAAGGTCACAGGGGTTACGTTAAGGCTCTCAGCAGCCTGTGAAACATTCAGACAATCGGCCAGCACAGAAAAAAAGTACAGCCATTGTATTTTCATTTTTTAAGCGTATCCTAACAGCAAGAGTAACGGAACGAATAAATCAAGCCCTGCGGATCCAGCACTGAATTGAGTTTATCATAGCGTATATGCTCCCCAAAACGCTTGCTCCTGTAAACACTCCAATCGCCTGTTTAGACACGTTTCAGAGGGTCTCAAACGAAGTTTCTAATCTGCCGTGTTTCTATTTTCACTGAGTTCCCCGCAGAGATTGACCTGCATCAGTTCACGGGTACGCTCCGGGCTATAGCCCACAGTCAAGAGGTAATAGAGTTTGGCCAAGGCCGCTTCTGCGGTCATATCCCCGCCGCCAATCACCCCCACCTCAGCCAAAGCGCGACCGGCTGCATAACTGGTAATTTCAACACCGCCCTTCAGACATTGGGTAACATCGACAATCACCACGCCCCGTTCTGTAGCTTCTGCCAGAACGCGGAGAAAATCGGGGTCACGGGCGGGGCCATTGCCCAGCCCATAGGCCTCTAAAATCAAACCCTGCAAAGGCGGCTGCAGCATATTTTCAAGCACCTGGGCCGAGATGCCGGGAAAGAGGCGCAAAGCCCCCACGGTGGCTTTATTCAGGGCCTGCACATGCAAATTGGGGGGTGTCACCGGCACCGGCCGAATTTCAGGCCAGCGAATCTCGATTTCAATACCGGCAGTACCCAAGAGCGGGTAATTGGGGGAGGCAAAAGCTTGAAACCCCTTGGCATCAACTTTAACGGCCCGACAGCCGCGCAAGAGTTTCCCGCCAAAGAAGAGACAGACTTCTGGAATCGCATATTGCGATGCGATCAGCAGCGAGGTGATCAGATTATCGCGGGCATCATTGCGAATTTCACAGAGCGGAATTTGCGAACCCGTCAAAAGAACAGGCTTGCGCAATCCCTGCAACATAAAGGGCAGAGCCGAAGCGGTATAGGCCATCGTATCGGTTCCGTGCAGCACGATAAAGCCATCGTAATCGTCATAATGGCTGGCGATATCCTCGGCAATTACCAGCCAGTCATCAGGGTGCATATTGGCTGAATCGAGCAGATTCGGGTATTCGTGGATTTCAAATTCTGGCATGCCCGCCTGATTAAACATCGGCATAAGTTCCATTTGGGCCTGAAGATAACCGGGCTCGGGACGATAGCCCTGGGGGGTATTCATCATGCCGATCGTGCCGCCATTATAGGCAATATAAATCCGTTTCATCAGGCCTGAGTGCCTGATTCACGCAACTTGAGTAAATCTGAAAGAATACCTTCAAAATATTTTTTATCTTTGGCATGGGTCAAGAGCTCTGTCGCTGATTCCAGGGGAACCCACCGCGCTTCAGGATTATCTGGGTCTTGAGGTTTGAGTTCTTCCTGTTCAGTGGTAAAGAGGTACATATAGATGGTTTTAACTTCCCCCCTGTCCTCTGTTCCCTCAGAATTCAGTGCAGTGCGCTGATAAGATGGCAAAGGCCGGTTTAAGCGCAGAAATTCAATCCCGGATTCTTCAAAGATTTCCCTTTGAGCAGTCACGGCAGGCTCTTCTCCCACCTCAATTTTACCCTTGGGCAAAGACCAGGAGGTGCCTTTTTGACTCACGATCAGCACCTCCCCTTTGCTATTGAGAACCACGCCCCCAGAAGAATAGGTATGCGCAATCGGCGTGGGTTGAGGAACCGCTTTCGGTTTTTCTGCTTCTGGTTCTTCCAACAGCACAGTTGGATCTAGAATACTGAGTTTACGGGTCAAGGCCTGGTGGCGTTCTTCCAAGTTTTTATGCGCCAGATTAAGTTGTTCAAGCTCTTCCTGTTGCTTGTTTTTTTCAGCCTGTAAATCAGCATAGCGCTTCGCATTGACAATCGCAATCGCTGCCTGATCAGCCAAATAATCAAAGAGAAACTGATCCACATCGGTAAAATTATTCATGAGCTGTTTTGCATCGGCATAAAACAACCCAATTACGCGTTCTCTCAGCATCAGGGGGGCACACATCGCCGAATAGATTTTCTGCGACATCATGCTTTCACTGTGACCTAAAACCTGGGGATTGTCTGAATTAAGACGTACAATCGTATGCTTTTCACTCAAAGCGTCTTTGAGAATCGAGTGGCTGATATCCGCCTGGCCGGATTCCGCTTTTTCCTTATCAATACGGTAGGTGGTCGCGTATTTCCAGAGGATCTTCTCATGCGTATCTGTCAGCACAATAAACCCTCTTTCTGCGCCAATTAGCCCCAAACCTTCCTTGAGAATATTGAGCAGAATCATGTCCAGATTGTTGAGGGTGAGAATGGATTGCGTTACTTTTTTCAGGCGCATCAGATCATCTTTGTGGATAAAGTGCCTTTGCATATCCATCATGGTGTTTTGGCGGGGATCGGGCCCTGTTTCTTCGCTATAGACCAAATGAATATCGCTGGAGATTTGAATCCGATCATTCACTTCAAGTTGTTTTTGTTTGACCCTGACACCATTCACAAAGACATAATTGGTAGAGTTGAGATCCTGAACCGTATAATGCCCGTTTTCAAGAAATATCCGGGCATGGTTGCGTGAAACCTTGGGGTGATCAAATACAAGATCATTGTCTTTGCTTCTCCCAATCGACAGCACAGGCTTGTCCATGGGATATTTTTTGACAATATCATTGCCTTTTAGGTGTGTTAAGAATTTCATCAGTGGATCATCTGACTCTCAGGAATTTTAACGCCTATTGTACACAATCCTGAGCCTGAAAGGAATCCCGCAGAAATTTAAAGCAGAGCGCGTGGGCCGTCAATCATGCCATTGCCAAACTGCTCATCAAAACCAGGCGCACCCAAGTCAATCGCAGTGCCCTCCAAACGGGTTTTGATCTGGGCGGGGGTCAGCTGGGGGTGACGGCTGCGAATCAAGCCGACCAAACCAGCCACAATCGGGGCCGCCATGGAGGTGCCATCCATAAAATCGTATTGGGTCTGATACCCTTCATTTTGGGTCATATAGACAGAAGTCTGAGGCATGGTAGAAAGAATCTGAACGCCTGGAGCAACCACAGACACCCAAGAGCCAAAATTTGAAAAACCAGCCAATTGGCGGGAATTGTCGACAGCGCCCACTGAAATCACACCGGGAATGGCTGCCGGATAGCGCAGTTCATTGGTGGATTCATTGCCTGCGGCCACCACCACGGGCACATTGCGGGAAAAAGCATAGCGAACAGCCCGTTCGAGGGTAGGATCTGACTGAGGACCACCCAAACTCATATTAATCACCTGGGCGCCATGATCGACAGCCCAGACAATGCCAATCGCAACATCGAAAGCATTGCCTGCCCCTTCGGCATCCAATGCTTTAACGGGCATCAGTTTACAACGGGGGCAGGTTCCAGAGACCCCTTCACGGTTATCACCCACAGCAGCGGCAATGCCTGAGGCATGGGTGCCATGGCCATTGTCATCCTGAGGAGGGGTTTGACCTTGAGAGAGCACATTGTAACCAGAGACAAGATTGGCACGCAGATCCGGGTGAGAAAGATCTGCGCCACTGTCAATCACCGCGATAATCACACGGGGATCGCCCAGGGAGAGATCCCAGGCCTTGCCCATGCCGATAATCCCCAACCCCTTCTGTTCAGAAGAGCGGGGGTCGTTGACTGTAAATTTATTGGTATATACCGGGTTGGGCCCCGCATATTGCACATAAGGATCCTGTTTCAGAGAGTTCATCACCTGGGCAGTGGCCATGGCAGGATTCAATTGTTGGTAAAGCGCTTCGCCCATGGGCGAAACTTTCAGCAGGCGCAGGCCATGGGCCTGAGCAAACTGTTGCAAAAGCGTGGGATGGGTGCGGGTTTTAAAACTGACAATGACTTGGCCTGGCACATACTGGGCACGGGCAGCGCTCGCACGGTTGAGACGGGAGACAGCAGCAGTGGGAAGCGTATTGGAAGGCGCTGAAAGCGTCAATTCAGGAGCCATGCGGCCACAGGCCACCAGGCTGATTCCCGCCAAAGCGGCTGTCATCGTTTTTTTGAAGTTCTGCATGAGCTGTTTTTTCATTGTCATCTTATTCTCTCTTCACGCCAGTGCTTATGCAAAGATTATAGCCTGAAAAGCGCTAAAACTTTCGAACCCTTAAAAAGAATATTACTATTTCTTATCTTCGAGATAAAGAACGGGAGGCACGTAAAGCACTTAAAGCGGCAGAAGGGGCTGCAGGATCCGCAGGAGGCTGCGCTGGATTCATGCCTGCAGCCAGGGCTTGAAGAGAGGCATCAATCTGAATGCGCCCCGAACCGAAGAGACGGGCATCGCCAACCGGCTTCGCAGTCCGGGTTATCAATTCTTTGACCTGTTCTGCTTTTAAGCCAGGATTCATGCTTAAAAGCAAAGCGGCCTGAGCTGTTACAATCGGACAGGCCATCGAGGTACCGCTCATGGCAGAGTAAAATACATCAATACCATTCTGTGACATGGCATTGGTCAAATAGGTCGGCGTGGTCGACATAATATCGACACCAGGGGCCATGACATCAATCCGCTCATCGTGGTTGGTGAAATCCGCGAGCCAGTCTTTGCTATCGGTTGCGCCCACCGCCAGAACACCGGGAAGATTGGCAGGGAAACCGGTATGGGTAAAAGAGTTTCCAGCAGCCGCTACAATCAAAACTCCCTTAGACTGCGCATATTCAATCGCAAGTTGAATCGGCTTGCTTTGATCGCCCCCCCCTAAACTGAGATTGATCACCCGCGCCCCTTTGTCAGTGGCATAGGTAATTCCTTGGGCAATCGCAAAAGCTGAACCCCAGCCTTCCTGGTTCAAGGCTTTGATATTCAAAACCTTAACCATCGGCGCAATCCCAGCCACACCGGTCTGGTTATCTGCTAAAGCAGCGATGATACCCGCTACATGGGTGCCATGGCCCAACTGGTCGAGGGGATCATCATCAACCGTATCGGGAGAGCCGATGCCATTGGGGCCAGAAACATCTTCGGCCATGAAGTCCATGCCATTGATAATTTGTCCTTTCAAATCAGGGTGACGGTAATCTACCCCGCTATCGACCACAGCCACCAGGATTTCCTGTTTACTGCGCATCAGCCCCCACGCTTGGGGAATTCCGATTTTGGGCAAAGCCCACTGCAAAGGATAAAAGGCATCAGAAAGAGGAGCTGCTGCAGTCGACTGTCTGAAAACAGGAACCTGAGGAGCAGCCAAGGCAGTATAGCGTGGGTTACGGGCGACACTTGCCACTTCAGGAAGGCTTTTCAATTTTGAAACCGCTTGATCACTCTGGGCCTGAGACTGAAATTTCAAAAGCGCGAATTTGTCTCCTTGAATGGTCAGAGGCTGGGCATGGGTTAAACCGGGCAGAACAGGAGTCTGTTGGGCTTGGGTGGCAAAACCACTGCGGTACTCGACCACTACTTCAGCGGGAAGAAATGGAGACTGCTTTTTCGTGACCCACTTGGCCTGAACACGGGCAGGGGCAACCTGACGGGTCGGAATCGCAGACAAAGGCGCTTGAAGACCGGAAGAACAGGCTGTCAAAACCAGAAAAGAAGCTGAAATGGTTGAAGCTGAAAAAAGCTTTGATTTCATAAAAAGAAGACTCCGACTACGCTTTTGATAAAAATCATATCGGAAAAAAAACCAAAGAGATTGCTTAGACTAAACAAAACTTAGAAAAAAGTTAGTCATTACTTAATAACTTAATATTTTGTAATATTTATCAGAGACCCAATTGACTTGCAAACTATTAATTGTTAAGATTTGTATATCAGGTAAAGTTAAGTTTTGTAAACAAAAATTTAGTTTTACAAAGGGAGAGGAACAAGGAAATGAAAAACAGTGTGATTCGCAAAAGACAAAAAGGTTTAACTTTGATTGAAATGCTGACCGCCACGAGCATTCTCATGACAGTCAGTTTGGGCATGGCAACATTTATCCCTGCCAGTTTTAAGAACAATGATCGCAACAAACGTCAAATCGTCAGCACCCAGATCATTAACCAGGTCATGGAAGAAATCAACCGCCAGGAATTTAATACCATCAATGCAGGTACAGAACCCGAAAGGGCTCAGAATGAACCCCTGATTACCGTTCTGGATACCCGAGGCAATGATGTAAGTATAGACACCACAGTTTCACCGCCCCTGGTCACAGGCAATACCATCAGCATGGGTGACAGCTCAAACCCTTTGACCTATCCGCGCCTGATCAGCATGAACAACGTCAACTACCGTGTCGATCTGCTGGTTCAAAAAGGACCTTTTGATCAAATTGCAAGTCTTTCACCAGCCCAAAGCGATAACAAACTTTCAGATTTTCTGGTGCCTCCCGCCCTGGCCGGCAACAATGCGAGTCTCTCAATCCAAATGACGCCATCCACGGCTATCGGTTATAAAAATACCACTCCCTTCCAATTCAGCAGCAGTTGCTCAGGTTGCCCTCCCGAAAGATTCCGTCAATACAATTGGAATTTTGGCGTCGGCGAAGGCAATAATTCTGGAGATGCGGCCCCAGTCAAAACCTTCAGTGTCCCAGGCAGCAACAAAGAAGTCTTTCTCACGATTACAGACACAAGAGACCCCAGTTGGGCCGTCAGCACCCGCAGATATCTCACCATCAAAGAATCGGCTGTTACGGTAGAAGTTATTCCCAATGCGCCAGAAACCGGAGAAACCGTCACGTTCAGAGCCACCTGCAGTACAGACAACAATATGGATTGCGGCAGCAGCCCTCAGTTTGTCTGGACCTTTGGAGATGGACAATCCCAAACCGGCCAAACCGTGACCCACGTCTATCAGGAATCGGGAAACTATACCCCCGCAGTGACAGTGACAGGGGGAGCAGATCCCACAGCCAGTCAACCCATCAGCGTCTCTCCGGCAGGCGGTCGCCAGGCAATTATCAATCTCAATCCAGGAAGCACAGGGATCGCAGGGCCCTTAGATAATTCGGAAACCACAAATTTTCAATTTGAAACCACCAGCCGACATCTGGCAGATACTGGTGCCAGCGCAGTAGTTTACAAACTCAATTTTGGCGATGGAAGTCCAGAAGTGGAATTGAGAGACGAAAACCCCAATGATAGCAGCTTTCCCTCCAGCAACCACCGCTATCTGTTGGGAGGAGACTATAAGGTCAGCATGACAGCCACCCCCGTCGGCGGCACAGATACCAGTCCAGTCATAACCAGCACCACCGTTCACGCCCAATCCAAAGTCGAAATTCTGACCTCAACCACCACCGTCAATGTCGGTCAACAGATTCGCTTTGACACCACTGCCTTGGGGACAGGTCAAAACCCTGCCTATAACTGGAGTTTTGGAGATGGTCAGAACCAAGTAAACTATGCAGGCATGAGCTACCATACCTTCGCTGAACCCGGTCTTTATGACGTAAGCGTTCAGGTAGAAGGGGGCACACGGCCTTCTGCAGTCAAACAGATCCAGGTGGTCACCATAAACGGCACAGGCCATGATCAAGCCGAAATGAAAAAAATAACGGTCTTTATCTCACCCTGGACAGGCAAAGGGAATCAGCAAAAAATCAATACCAGCTCCGTCTTTTTTCTGGGCCAAGCGAAACGATAAGGGGAAAAACAATGAAATCACAAAAAGGCTTTACCTTAACAGAATTACTCGTCAGTATTACCTTACTGGCAGGATTGACAGGGTTGGGTTTAAGACTCTACCTGCAATCAGAACAGGCGCTTAAAATCGCAGAATCTGAAGCCAATATGCAACAAAGTGCGCGCATCGCCATTACCAAAATTGCCGAAGAGCTGCGCCAGGCCTCAGATTATTTTGAAGTTCCCTTCGACGGATTGCCCCAAGCGAAAGAGATCCTGTTTATCCGCCCTGTTCACGATCATAATTCAGGACAGGTCAGTGGCAATATCCTGGTCAGGTATTGGTTTCACCAGAACACGGAAGGCGTTTATTCGCTCTTAAGAGCGGAAAAAAATCATGGCAGTGAAACCCACTTAAATACAAGCGATGGGGAATTTGAACCCGATCCAGAAAAAGCAAGCGATCGCGAAAGCTTTAAAATCACCCCCCTGATTCGGGAAGCAACGGTGATCGAGCCCGGAAAACAATCCTATTTTCAACAAAACAGAAGCCAGCTCAATCTGGTCACCCTGCGTCTCGTCACCGCGACCTATGGCTATGTACGGAATCCACAGAGCGCACAGACCAAATTGGAAGTCAAAAGACGGTTTCGTTTGGATACCACCCTTGATGCCCGCAATCTGAATCTTTAAGAGGTCACTATGCAAAGAAAAATAAAACCCCAAAAAGGAAGCGCACTCTTGCCCGTCATGATCCTGGTGGTGGTCATGAGTGCTTTGATGGGAGCCATGGCCATGAAAATTACAGGGCATGTCAAAGTCAATCAACGCACCGTTTTATCTGAAAAGGCATTGATGATTGCCGAAGCCGGAATTCAAAGAGCCTTGACCGGACTCACCTGGCAAAATGACAATATGAGCTGGGAACTCAAAGACCTGACCCAAAGACCCGCAAACGCGCCCGAAAGTTTCTGGCTGTGGAAATGGCAAACCGTTAAAGACAGCAAGGGGCTCCCCATTGGACGCTATTGGCTGGAAATTCTGCCAGCGGAAAGTAACCGTCGCCTCATGCGCATCAAAGCCATCGGACAAATCTTTGCTGACAGACAAGGCGGCACTTCAGGCCGAGAGGTTCAACGAACCCTGGGCGTAGAATTCAGACAAGTCAGCCTGGGAGATTTTGCAATCGCCAGCAACCACCAGCTCGGAGGCACCCGAATCAATGGGGGAGCACGTATTCATGGAGGCATTTTTACAGCCGGAAAACTCCATCTTGATGCTTCTTCAACAGGAATTTACAACGATTATACGGATTTAAATGACAATCAGAATTTTCAGGGCTATAGCTTACCCGTCACCCCCCCTGAAGCTGAAGTCTTTGTTTACAAAGACCCCCTTTCAGCAGATATGGAAAATGGCGTGGTCAAACTGGCTGCACAAGCAGATTTGGGAACTTCAGCCAATCCAATGCAAGCCATCCATGTCCAAGAAAATAGCAATATCATCGACCCAGGAACAGGCATGACAGGAACCGCAGGAGACGGGATTATTGGACAGGGCCAGGAAAAAGCCAAAGGTAAAAAAGATCATACCCTTCCCAGCGTCAGTTTTCCCGATGCCTCTGTGAACAGCAGCTTTATGAACGCCCGCAAAAATGAAGCACAAAACAATGGCAATGCCATTTATACAGGCGACCTGGTACTCGGAAACTCAGATTTCAGTCTCGGCAGTGGGCCCGCACTGAGCTACAACGCCAGTACCCATGAATTGGTACTCCAGGGTACTGTCTATATCATCGGCAATCTGAGCATACCCCAAAGCGTTAGTTATACAGGCAAAGGCGCACTGTTTGTAGAAGGCAATGTTCAAGCGCCTGAGGGTCTTGAACCCAAAGATTCAAGTAATTTCCCAAATACAGAAGCCCTCGGACTGGTTTGCAGCGGCAATATGGAATTGGGAAGAAATTCAGGTGATAGCAGTCGCTATGCAGGTTTCTTCTTCGGCAATCAATCTATCACGGTTCAAAAAGCCAAAATTTATGGAAATATCTTTGGCAATACCGTCAATCTCCCGACAACCGGCACCCGCCCAGATATTTATGTTCACCCTGATTTGATGGGCTCAATTGGGGTGGCCCTGCCAGATTTTAGCAAAGCCGAAATCTTACGCAATAAATGGTGGGAAATGAAAGGACGCCTGGGCTTAAAAAGCCCAGACTAAAAGCCTGAGAACTGGCCAAAGGCCTGGAGCAAAGAGGGTTGAGAACCTCCTGCTCCAGGCCTTTGGCCTCACTATTTTCAGAAGTGGCAGCAAAAATACGGGCCTCGCTTATTTTTAGTTTCAATAACAAGATAAGCAGATGAATGCCCTCCATAAAATTCAAAAGCATTTCTAACATTTGCAAGCAAAACAAGCCCAAAATAGGCAGGCAAACGCTTGTCAGTAAGCAAAATCACAGATGAAAGCACAAAAGAAAGCCCACTCAATACAATACGCAGGGGAGAAAGCAGAAGGAACCCGTAGAGCAGGCCTGGCTTTCTGGTAAACTGGGTATCTGAAACAAACTGGATTCCATGGAGCAAGCCATGTCTACGACCCTGGCCCAATACACAGAGGCCCTGACTGAGAAACTCAAAACGGTAATTGCCGCCTTTAAAAAGAAAGAAAATGATCCCCAATTAGAAACCCTGTTTGCAAAATGGGAAAAACAACTGGCAGAAATGCAAGCCAGCGCAGCCGAAGGAGAAACCGTTTCAGTCGCATTGCTGGGGGGAACAGGCGCAGGCAAAAGCACCTTGATCAATACCTTGCTCGGCGAAGACTTATTGCCCACCCACAGTTTTCGCACCTGTACTTCGGCAGCGGTTGAAATCAGCTATGCTCCCACCAAGCTAATCGCCGTACAGTTGGAGTTTATCAGCCCAGAAAGTTGGGAAGCCGAAAAGCAAGCGTTTTTGGATGAAATCAAAGAATCCCGTGAGAGCGGTCAAAACCTGCTGGGTCAACAGGATTTTATCTACAAAGCCTGGAGCTTGTATAAACCCCAGGAAGGGCCGCCCCCACTGCCCTTTCCCTTGGACGAGATGATCCGCCTGCTTGAAAAACCCCTGCCTGAAAACCTGCAAAAATATCTCAACGAGGGCATTCATCTCAGTCGCTACCGCAGTGCTGAACAACTCAAGCAGGAACTCACAGCGATTCTTACCGCACAAGGGCAGATCTGGCCCTTGCTGAAACGGGTACAAATCAGGGGCCCCTTTGAAATTCTCAAAGGGGGGCTGCAATTGGTGGACTTACCAGGTTTAAATGATCCCAATCCCGCACGGGAACAGATTACACGGGCCTATCTTAAGCAGGCCGGGTTTATCTGGTTGGCCTTTAACCTGACCCGCGGGCTGACCCGCGATGTGATGGAATTGCTCAAAGACCGTGGCTTTCTGACCCAGGTGATCATGGACGGCACCCTCAGCGCACTGGCATTTATTGGCACCCGTGCGGATGAATTTATCCCTGAACTCGAAAAACAACAATTGGGCTTGCCCGCCGAAGCAAGTCTGGAACAAGTACTCAGTGCCAGACAGGAACAGATTCAAGCCCGGATTCGGGAACAACTGAGTGAATTGACCCTGTGGTTCAGCCACCGCTATCGGGTACAAAGCCAAATCGGCGACGTACTCCAGTTGATCGGCCAAACCCTTGAGCACTCACCTGTCTTTGTGGTTTCTGCGCTCGAAGAACAGCGCCTGCGGGGCTGGCGAGAAGGCCAGGGCTTGCTTGAAAATCAGGCGCAAACCGGAATCGCACCTTTGCAAAACTATATGGAAGAAATTGTCAGCAACCAAGGTTTGCAGGCGCGAAAAAAACTGATCCGCAGTCAATGCCAACAGATGAACCAGGAAATCAAACGGCTCTTGCAGGGCTTAAAAGGGCGCAAGAGCTTGCAAAGTGTCGCCGAAATTCACACACAGGGCCTTGAAAACGCCTTCGGGCAGGCCCGTCAGACCCTGGAGACCGGTTTGCAACAAATTCGTGAAAAATTAGAAAAACGCCAGGCCGAGGCAAAAACGATTCTACTGGGCCATTTTTCAAATTATCTGCAGGAAAGCAAACAGGAATTGCCAGAACTGATCAGCACCTGGGGCAGTCATTCCTGGCAAATTTTGCAAAGAACCGTGCGCAATCAAGGCTTTTACACCAGCCCCTCCACAGGCAGCCAACTGAATTTGCCCCAAGAACTTGGCGATTTTGTACTCGGCGGACTGGCCCCGGTCTGGAACGCCTATTTTATTCAGAATATTGAAACAGAGCCCGATCTTTTGCTCAATCAACTGCTCGAGCTGCTCAAACACTTTGCTGAAAGTTTTCAGAACCTGCCCCAAAGTGATGAAGCCCTGCTCACAGAAGTAAAACAAAGGCTGGCAGAAATCAACCGCTCCTGCTCAGAAATATTAAGTGAACAGGCGCTTCAGACAGGCCTGCGCTTGCAGGAAGATCTGAAACAAAGCCGAAGAAAACTCGCAGAACTGCTCTTAAATCAAACCGAAAAAGAGCTGAAAGCAGCCTGTGCTCTGGCCAAAGAACATACGGGAGCAGGGCTCAAGCAACAGATTTTGAGCACCCTGCAAAACCATCTGGAAGCAGGTTGGGAAAGCCTCGAACACGAATCCAATCAAGAAATCGCGAAGCAATTGGAGACGCTGACGCATCATTTGCAGCTCTATCTCGAGATCATGAGTGCCGTGCTGAGAGAAAATGCCCAGATGATCAGCACACTGCTGCCCAAGCAAGCGTGAAAATCCTGCATTTTGCCGATTTACATATCGGCGTGGAAAACTATGGCAAGATCAATGCCGAAACAGGTCTGAATACCAGACTTGAGGATTTTGTAAAATCCTTTGATCGCCTGATCGAAGACGCGATTCAGGAAAGCGTCGATCTCGTAATTTTTGCGGGAGACGCCTTTAAAATCAACGAACCCAGCAATACCCACCAGCGCCTTTTCGCAGAACGTATTCTCAAATTGGCCCGCCATGAAATTCCCGTTTTTCTCTTGATTGGCAACCACGATCAAACCAACCGCTATGGGGAATCCCATGCCTTGGATATTTATGCCACCCTGGATATCCCAGGGGTTTGGGTCAGTGGCCGCCCCCAGATTCAAACCCTTCCCACCCGTTCAGGCCCGCTGCAAATCGTCAGTTTGCCGCATATTTCCAAGAGCGCTTTGATGACCGTCGATGATTATGCCCGCAAAACCTTTACTGAGGTCGATCGCAGCCTGGTTCAACAGGTGGAGGAAATTCTCGATTATTTTAAAAACCAGCTCAATCCCGAAATCCCCGCCATTCTGGCAGCCCATGTGGGGGTGGAACAAGCCCGGATAGGCTCTGAACACAGCATGTCGATTGGCTATGGTTTTACGATCCCGCTGGGGCTCTTGACCCGCTCAGAATACAAATATGTGGCCTTGGGGCATATTCACAAACACCAAATCTTGAGTCAGGATCCGCCGGTAATCTATCCAGGCAGTGTCGACAGGGTAGATTTCGGCGAAGAAAAAGAAGAAAAAGGCTATATGCTGGTCGAAATTTTGCCTGAAAAGACAAATTATCGCTTTGTCGCCTTGCCCAGCCGCCGGTTTATCACGCTTGAAAAAAATCTGCTCGAAAGTGAAACCCCCACCGAAGATCTGCTCAAAGGCATTGAAAAAGCCCAGGTTCAGGATGCAATCGTGCGCGTGATCTATACAATTCAAACCCATCGCGCCGATGAAGTCAAAAGCCGCTTGCTCAAACAAGCCTTGGAACCAGCATTTCACGCCAGTATTCGCCCAATCCTAGAAGACCAGGATGAACGGATACGCATGCCCGATCTGGCTGAGACAGAACCGCTGCACCCGCTCAAAACGCTTGAGCTCTATCTGCAAAGACGCGAAGACCTTTCAGGCCTCCAGGAAGCACTGCTGGAACGCGCACAGGGCCTCTGGCAGGAGCTGGAAAAACGCGAAGGATGAAAAAATGGCCAGCAGGCATTGCCGAAATGCTGATTTCAACCTTCTTTTTTGCCCTGATGAATTTCTGCGTCAAAGGGCTGCCTGGCATTCCCACCCATGAAATGGTCTTTTTCAGGGCTCTGGGCGTTTTCACGCTTTCAGGGCTCTCACTCTGGAAACTGAAGATCTCCCCCTGGGGACAAAAAAAATCCTGGCTGCTGCTACGCGGGCTCTATGGCACCTTGGGGCTGAGCCTCTATTTCTGGACCCTGAAAAACATGCCCCTGGCATCAGCCGTCACGATCCAATACCTCTCTCCGATTTTTTCTACAGTGGTTGCGATCTGGTTGCTGAAAGAAGTGCCGCCTCGTCGTCAATGGCTGTTTTTTGGAATCTCGATTCTGGGGGTCATGCTGATCAAAGGTTTTGACACCCGGATTGCCTGGCTGCCCCTGGTGGCAGGCATTGGAGCGGCGATCTGTTCGGCTCTGGCCTATAACTATGTGCGCAAACTGCGGGGGTTGGATCACCCCCTGGTAACCGTCTTTTATTTTCCCCTGGTGACCTTGAGTTTGGTCAGCCCCTATACCCTGACCCATTGGGTCAGGCCCCACGGACAGGAATGGCTTTGGTTGGGACTGATCGGCATCTTCACGCATTTTGCCCAGTATTATCTGACCAAAGCCCTACAGGCTGAAAAAATGGCGATCATTTCACAACTGAACTATATCGGGGTGGCCTATGCCCTGGCCATGGGCTGGTTTTTCTTTCACGAGCAAATCCCGCCCTTGGCCATTCTCGGCCTGGGTCTGGTGATTGCAGGCGTGGTTTTGGGCAATACCCTGGGGCGCAAACAAGAAAATAAGAGCGCGCTAATGCACACACCCTCTGCGCAAAGCAAAGCATAGCCCCGAAGCGCAAAAGACTAGCAGCACAAACCCAGCATCGAAAAAAGGCTGTAAAAAAGGAACCCCAAGCCCCAAAACCCGTCTATAAAAAACATCCCCCAAGAGGTCAAAACATGAAACCGATTCTGCTTACACTGGCCTGCAGTCTGATGCTGGGCTGCAGTCTCGCCCCGATCACCCCCCCAAATCAGCCCAGTGAAACACCTCTGCCCATTAGCACGCCCAGCCTGCCTCCCGCAGATTTTTCTCCAGAAATCCCCCTAAAACTCACGCTCTTACCGGGTGAACAGCGGGTCTTGAATTTAAAAACAACTCCTGGCATCAAATACCTGCTGATCGTGGAAGCCGATGCCGCCAGCGGACAAAATCTGGATGCCAAGCTTGGGGATCTGTTTACAATCGACTATTTTGGCCCCAATTCAGATATTCAGAGCGAGAACCAGGCCCAAAACTTCCGAAATTTACCGGGCTTGTTTCACGATTTACAGTTTACGGGCATGGACTATGGCGCCTATTTGGCCCTTTCGCTCAAAAAAGAGGCAAAATTCCCGCTGCCCCTAAAACTGACACTGAAGTCTGAAACTCCAGCCCCCGCAGAACCCACTCCTGCCCCCGAAATCACGCCCACTCCCAGCCCCCTCCCGCCGCTGCAAATCAGCGCGGAAGCGCAGCAGGAGACACTGACCCTCTATTTTAATCAGGCCGTTGATTCAGAAAGTATCGAGCAGGCCTTGGCAGCTTACGGGCAAGCCCAATTACCGCTCAGTATCGAAAAGGGAGGGGCAGGCTATTTTGTGGAGGCCAAGGCCCGTAAAATATTTTCAAGTCAAGCATTTGAAAAGCGCTGGAACGCTCAGAAAACAGAGCTGCGCATCAACTTAAAAACAGAATTTCAATGGCCAACAGATCGTGACCCAGAACGTCAGCCCCACTACACGCTAAAATTTGACCAAATTCCTGAATTAAAAGACGCTCAGGGTTTCAAACGAAATTACCAGTTTCTTTCCCCTTTGGCCAGCAGCGATGGCCAAGGTCTTGAACTGAAACCTGTCTATAGCCCGCTCAAACCCCAATTTACCCACGGCAGAGCGAGTCTAAATTCAGACCTGGCTTTGCATTTCTCTCAGCCCGTGGCCTACAGAACGGCAGATCGAATCTTGGCAGGGGGCAGCAATGGCAACCCCCTACAGGCCCCTGTGGCGACGGGCAGCCTGACAAAACAGCAGGTGGCCCAAAACTATTCCCTCAGCCTGGAAAGGGGAGGGCTCACGCTCTTCGAGCATATCTCCTGGGCAGCCTTTGGCGGGAGTGTCGAATGGGGCACAAGCACGTCCGAACTGAAATTAAAAGGCCCAGTGCCCCTCAGCGAGGCCCTCAGCGGGGTTTACCCCCGAGGAGCCGAACTGGAAAGCTGGCCGGGGCCCTACAATACCGATGATGCCGATGCCAATGGTGAAAGCTTGAAACTCTCACTTGTGACCCGCTCTTGGCAGGAGGTGCCCTTGGGAGAGATCAACCTGAGAGAAAACCTGAAAACGGCAGGAGAAGTCGCCCAGGATTTGCAGGCCCAGTTGCGTGAAGCCTTGCTCAAATTGCCTGAACCCTATCCCCATGACAAAGCCAGTTTTACCTGCAAAGCAGACAGCCTGGGTGCGCTTCGGCTGAGCTTTGAGGATCCCCAGGGCCTCTTTCTGGGCTTTCGCTTTCTCAGCCACTTTAAAACCAGCTCCAGTCAGAGACTGCCGGATAAATGGAAAGATCTTGGCCAAGCCGAAACCCTGCCTGCAGGTATAAAACCCCCTCTCTGGCAGGCAGGGGATTTGCTGACCCTTGAGCTGGCCCCCACCTTGTTGGCCCCCGATGGCGATCCCTTTGAAGGCTTAAGTTTTTCGCTGCGAGTAGAATCCTGAGAACCAAAACTGCAAACAGAGAAAAAGCAGCGCGCCGCCCATATCCCAGCACAAATCCCAGGCCGTGCCTGTGCGCGAGGGGATCAGGCTTTGGTTCCATTCGTCCCAACTGGCCAGAGCCAGGGCAATCAGCAAAGCAAAGAAGATCTCCCGCGCTGAAGCCCGCTGACGAAAGGATGACTGTAGCGCGCCGAGCCAGCTCAGCGCCAGCAAGCCATAGGCCGTCACATGGCCAGCTTTCCTGAGCAGGGTATTCAAGCCCGCAAGGGTCTCGGCGCTGAAGCCAGGAAAAGCCCAGGCAAGCAAAAGATAAAGGAGGCCCCCCGTATTTTCCGCAGAAAAGGTCTGAGAAGAAGCCCAAGCGATCAATCCCGTCATGATCAAAGCAGGTAAAAGCGTCAGCAAACGTTTTTTCATGCAGGCAGCATACACTAAAAAATTTCTCAGGAAAAAGTCCTAAATTTTTGGTACGATGATTGAAATCGCATCTTCACAGGAGTCAGCCATGGAGCATCTGGCGCAACTTTCAGATCTAATCGGCATGAAAGGCCAATGGAACGCCGCAGGAACTGTCTTTAAGACCGATACCCTGAGCTACGGCTATCTCAGTCCAATCCAAAAGATTGAAGTGGAAGGCCAGGGGCTCTATATGATTTCGTGCCCGATCACCAATACCGAATGGTGGCATCAATTTATGCCTGTTTCGGGTTGCCCACGGCTGAAAGGCCAATGGATTGAAATCAAAGACCGCTTCGATCCCTTTTGCCGTGCTGCTCAATGTGATGAGGCCTGTGGCGCCGAAGATCAGTTCGTAGATCTCAGTGCCGGGCGCTTTCGCGTCGATGAAGATCGCGAATTTCTCAACCAACGTTTTCCCCGTTTGGGATTCTTTCTTGAAAGAGCAGAAAAACTGACGCAGGAAATTTCACGGCAAACGGGATGTGGGATTCTGCTCGATACCAGCAGCAGTGTACTGGATCTGCGCGCCCGGTTTATCGGCAGCGACGAGAATATCCAAAAATTTGCCCAGGCCTTTAAAGCACTGTATGCAGAAATCACACGCCTGCAGGGCAAAGTCAGTACCGCCTGGCTGCCCCAACCCGAAGATTATTCAGATGTAAAAATCAGCGAAGAGAGTGTCTTGGCAGAGGCCCGTTTTTACGCCTTGCAGGAAGCCGTTCGCCAGGAATCGCTGGATATGCTCAATTTTCTGGTTCAGAAAAAGGGAGGGCAGATCATTGAAAACGAATACTACCTGCCCGTTGAGCAGGTGACCTATACCCTCTTGAATAATAGAATTGAGGCCAGTCGCAGTGGCCTCTATATGGGAGCCGAAGGCTTCAAAAAAGGCGTTCAGGAATTGCAGCAGTTTTTTCAAACCACCCTGGGAGGCGGCCGCTGGTGAGCCCGCCCGTTCTCTTTCTCTGCTATGGCAAACCTGAAGATTTGCCAGAAAGCAAGCTCTTCAAAAATCTACTCAGTTTAAGCCGTCAAAACAAATTGCCCAGCCACTGGGCCTGCCTGCTGATGGGAGAAACCCCTCTGACGGGTGAGGAATGGAACCAAATCATAGCAGAAAAGCTCAGAGAAGAAGGTTTGGAATGGCAGGAAAACAGTCTCACTAAATTTGAATACTTTCAGGTGGCAGAACATTCCACGCAAGAACTCACCCAATTGCATGAATTGATTGCCCATCTCAATGTTCAACTCGATCTTCAGGGCAATTTTCTGTTTTATCCGCTGCAAGAGGATTTTTCAGAATTTTTGAGAATTATACACAGTCTGGGTCTTTCAAGACCCCCTGAAGTGCGCGGCTTTCGCAGAATTTTGCTGGAGATGCCCCTGCATTCAGATCTCGCAGGCTTGAAAAGCAAACAACGCGAATTGCATGACCTCTTTCGTGAAGAACAAATTTTCAGACGCAGCTATGGCCTCTGCCCCTATATCCTGAATGCCTTGATCAGCCTGCGCTTTTCCAATGGCATTTTTGAGCCGCTCTGGAACCGCCACCAGATCCAGGCAGTGGAAATCAGCTTGGGAGACCTTACCCCTGTTAACAGAGAGCAACCCTCTTTTATTGAAGAACGTCTCCCCGCCCTGCTTCAACTTTTATCCCTGATCGCCATGGACCCCCCCGTGCTGCGCGAGGAACAGGCCATTCGCAATGAAATGCTCAAGGTTTTACTTTCTTTAAGAAATCTCGACCCCTACGAAATTCCTGAGTTGGCCATGCTGGGGAGATTGAAATCAGAAAGTCTGCTCCAAGCAGACATTGAACCCCACGAATCCTATCTCGGCTTGCGCATCCATATCGACAATGGACGTTGGAACGAAACCCCCTTTTACCTGCGCAGCGCAGCAGGGGTTCCCCAGGATCGCCTGGATCTGGTTTTTCATTTTCATCCCGTCTCCAATCGGCTGTTTCAAGAAAGCGATCCCTTAGACGTTCAAAACACACTGGTGATCAGTTTTTTTCCAGAACTCAAATTGGAACTGAGCTTGGGAGTTCCCGCCGGTCAAAACACCACGGAATTGCAGGCGGTTCAACTGAACTGGAAAGATGAGGCGAATGCCAAAAGCATGCGCGCAGGGTTTGATGCCCTCTTGCTGGATTGTCTGGAAGGCAGACAGGAACTGTTTCTCAGAGCTGACGCAATTGAAAGCATTGAAGCTTGGATCAGCCCTTTAAAAAAAGCAAGAGAACAGAAGAAACTGCCCCGCTATCTTTACCGGGATTCAGAGTGGGGGCCGAGCGAAGCAGAATCTCTGTTTGAAGATTTACACGCCCAGTGGTGGGAACCTGAAAACTTCTGAAGCGCAAATTCCAACCCAAGGCAGAAAAATCAGGCCATTGGGCTCATCACCAGATTCTGATTCAAAGACTGATTGAGTTTATCTATCGCATCCATCAAGCTGCGCAGGGCATTTTTATCAATTTTCTGGGTTTCGAGAAGGCGTTGGGTCGTATCAAAGAAATTCAGGATCCTTTCAAACTGAGGCGGCACTTTCTCAATTTTATGTTTCGCATCTTCCAGATCCTGTTTGTCTTTTAATTCCTTACGCAGCATTTCTAATTCCATGCATCGTTTACGGATGAAGGTTTTCAAGACCGCCTGGGCCACATCCGCAGGATCATTTTGAAGGGCGTTCATCATCATTTCTTTTTCTTCTTCATTCATACCAAAAGCAGCCTGAAGCTCAGGAGCATGAAGATACGCCATCACCTGATAGGCGGCTTCTATCATCGCTTGAAGATCTTGCTGAGCTTGCCAGTCTTCGAGCCGCTGCTCTTCTTCCAATAGCTCCATGGCATTTTGATTTTCATACGCCCAAAATGGGGCTTCAGCTTGAGTATCGGTTGCTTTAAAAAACTGATCAAGGCCCTGACCTGCACTGCCAGAAGCTGCAGCCAGTGGAATTTGCCCCGTTTGCGTCGTTTCAGCCAGTGAAGGATTTTGGCTCAGCGCATCCAGACGCAAGGCCAATTGAATGGAAGTCACTTGATAGGCGGTAACCCCTTCAGCATTGGTAAAGGGGGTATAAATCTGAATCAAACTGCCACGACTGGCTTCATCCGCATATTTTTGTACGGTGACGGGTTGTTGAGGCCTGGATTGCGTAGCTGGGGTTTCATAGGCCGATGAAACTTGAATCTTGAGGTGTAAGTCGGTTGTGCTCAATGCCTGGGTTCCCACCAGGGAAGGCCCGGAAGCGAGCTGAGACTGTTTCTGACGGCGCATGGCGTCTGCTAAATATTCCAATTGCAGAAAGAAATTCACGAAATCCTGAAAAGCATACTGCACCATCTGCTTTTGCACAGGGCTCAAACTGGGAGAAGCCTGCCCCTCGGCACGCGCAAGCTCAACCTGTTGCAATAATTGTGATTCTAAACGAGAAATGGATAAAACACTCACGAATCAGCCTCCGCCAAAGAAGAATGAATGGGATTAGAATACGCTAGCACAGTACCCCTCCAAGTTTCAAGCTCTTAAAGGCAGGCCTTCACGCTGCCCAGAAGCAATGCGAATCAGGAGAGAATCTTTTCGTTTAGCGCATCAATCAACTGGCTCAAATTCTGCTTGCGGGTGGCCATCAATTCAAGCAAAATCAGGGCAGAGAGAATACCATCCCGCTCCATGATATGCCCTTGAAAGGCATAGCCCCCCAAGCCATCACTGGCCATCAAGGCCTGTTCCTGAACCATTTCAGCGGTAATATTGCGAAAATCTGTGGTAGTTGAATAGGTAATTGGCAATTTGTGAAATTCTGCAACCTTTTCAGCAAAATCATGCTGACGGGTAGGCTTGACAATGCCCCCATGCCATTCTTTCTCAGTGACCAAATAATCAATTAAAAGCGCAAACATTTGATCATGGGGAATCAAGGTGCCACAGATGCCAATGGCCTGCATATTGCAGCCATCGCCATCAATCGCAATGCCCACCCCCAGAGAAGCCCGTGTACTGACCACCACCTGACGCAATTCGTAAAGATTCTCATCACTCAAGACAGGCACCAAACTGCCAAAATCGGAATGGGGGCTGTTTTGAATTTCACGCAAAACCCCACCTGCTTCCCTGAAGATTTCGTGAAGGTAACCCGAGCTGATGCCATAGAGATAATCCACAGTGATATCGATCGGCAGAGAGGCAATCAGGCGTAAATCGACAAAGCGTTTGATTTGGCTGAAATAAGCGGGTTTGGGGTTGTGGAGGTTCTTTTCACCGGGATTGACGCTGTAATGCAGATAGCCAGGATTTTCGCTGAGGATCTGAATTTCTTGTTCAATGCCCTGGGTGGTGTCTTCACTGGCAATGGCCATATGGGAGGTAATAAATTTCACACCATTGTATTCAGCGGACTCATTGGCCCCGGTAATCATAATCGCGCCCGTACAGACCAAATCCTGAACCATCCAGCTGATAACCGGGGTAGGGGCTGCACGATCGCTGATATAGACATCCAGACCATTGTTGGTGACGACTTCTGCAGCCACTTGGGCAAAATGTTGCCCCATAAAGCGCGAATCACAGCCGATCACCAGTCGCGGCGGGAAATTATCAATATAGCTCTGTTGTTTGCGTACATGGTTACAAATGGCCTGCACCACCATACGCAGATTGGTAAAGGTAAATTGGTCTGCTACGACCGCCTGCCATCCATTGGCTTCAAAGCGTGGTTCCATGAGGTATTAAAGCTATTCTCCGCTTGAATTCATCGATGGGCGCGATCGGAGTAGGATCCGTCTGATTGAGCAAGGCCAGATAAACACTGACAAAATCACCCAGGCAGGTCAGATACAAAACTTTTTCCAAATGATTCTCGCCTTGGGCCTGAAGCACCGTTACCGAAGCAATATGGTCTGCCACCAGCTCCAAGGAGACGCGATCAAAATCTGCCACATCGGAATTTAGCGTAAGATAAACCAAAGCCTTTTGGCTATGATAGGCAGCACACATTGCCACCATCTCATTGTGATTGAGTTCCGGCAAATTCGAACAAACGGCAAGCCGCTTGGCATTTTCACTCCATTGGTTTTTCCAGCGTTGGGCAATAATACCCGTTTCTGGATCACTGCCCCAAAAAAGAACGTCGTGGCTACGCAGAGATTTTGCAAGTTTGAGGGGTTCTGGCTCTGGATTTTGTGGGCTGATCGCAAAAGCATGGGCCCAATCGGCAAGAGGCTCCAAACTCTTTGCAAGTTCCGCAGCCGAAAGTTTCAGACTGTCCAGCTGATAAAGACTCCCCAAGAGGGCAAAAAGCATATCAAAGAGTGCAGAGCGTGGTGGCAAGCCGCCTGCAATCGGAATACAGTGGATACCATTTTCGGAGGCAAATTGAGACAGGGCTCCCCCAGAAGAAAGCACGAGCAAATGCGCCCCCCGTGCCTTCGCGGCTTGCATACAGGCCAAAGTTTCTGCCGTGTTGCCTGAATAGGAGACCCCAATCACCAGGGTATGGGAATCCACCCAAGCCGGCAGTTTTGCGGATTTATTCACCCAAATGGGAAGCTTCGACTCAGTACAGAGCGCTTGAAGCAAATCCCCCGTACTGCCAGACCCCCCCATACCACAGACTAAAAGCTGATGAAACGTATCACTGGGGGCCTGAAGGGGGTGGTTCTGCCCCATTTGAAAATGCAAGCGGGCCCGTTCTGGAGCGGCTTTTACCAGTTCCAGCATGCCTGAAGGGTCAAATTGGGTCAGCTGCTGCAAATCGTCAAGCGTCGGGTTCATGAAAAGATTCCTTCAAATCAGTTTGATCAGGCCAGTTATATCCTTGCCCGTACAGTTTAGTCTATTTCTAAGGGTTCTGGTTTAAGAGCGGGACAAAATCCTCGCACCGTCAAGAAGAAAAAGACCACCGCCAAGAGGCGATGGTCTTTAGAAAATGAAAAGCCTAGGCGCGTTTACGCTCAAAGAGTTCTTTGGCGATAATCAAACGTTGAATTTGACTGGTGCCTTCGTAAATCTGGAAGATTTTGGCATCGCGCATCAATTTTTCAACAGGATATTCTTTGCTATAGCCATTTCCGCCGTGAATCTGAACAGCATCAGTGGCCACGCGCATCACGGTATCCGCTGCAAAGCATTTGGCAAAAGCTGCAAATTTGGTATTGCGCTCGCCTTGATCGATCATCCAGGCCGATCTCCAAACCAACATGCGAGCCGCTTCAATATCTTTCGCCATATCGGCAATCATAAAGCTGATGGCCTGGTGGCTGGCAATCGGCACCCCAAAGGTTTTGCGTTGGGAGGCATATTGAATCGATTCTTCCATCGCACGGCGGGCCACACCAACAGCACCTGCTGCGACCATGGGGCGAGAAAGGTCAAAGGCGGCCATGGCAATTTTAAAGCCCTGTCCTTCGCCACCGAGCAGATTTTTGGCAGGAACTTTCACGTTTTCAAAGGTAATCCCACGGGTATCAGAACAGCGCTGGCCCATGTTCATTTCTTTTTTACCGACTTGAATGCCTTCGCTGTCAGCTTCAACCAAAAATGCGGTCATGCCACGGGCACCGGCGCTTAAATCTGTAGAGGCCAAAACAAAATACCAATTGGCAACGCTGGCATTGGTAATCCACATTTTGGCACCATTGAGAATATATTCATCGCCCACTTTTTTGGCGGTCGTGCGAATGCTGGCGACGTCTGATCCCGCATCGGGTTCAGTCACACAATAGGCGGCAAGCAGAGGCGCTTCGGTCATACGCCCCAAAAAGCTTTTCTTCTGGTCTTCATTGGCAGCCACCAAAACGGGGCATTCTGCCAGCATATTGCCTTCCATTGCGGTCGAAATACCAGAACAACCATAGGCCAGTTCTTCAGAGACGATACTGCCATCCAGAACACTCAGGCCCAGGCCGCCGTATTCTTCGGGAATATGGTTGTTGATCAGTCCGGCATCCCAGGCTTTGTTGATGATTTCGCGGGGATATTCAGCGGTTTCATCGTGATAAGCGGCTTTGGGGATGATTTCTTTTTGGGTGAAATCGCGGGCCAGTTTCTGATACTCTTTTTGTTCATCAGAAAGAGAAAAATCGATCATAGCGAGCTCCTTGCGGGGGTAATAGGTTGATCAAACGGCATTATAACACGGTGCATACAAGTGAAGGAGTGCTGGCCAAGATTTATTCAAGCGATTGCTAAAAAGCACGCTAGCGCTCATTGCAAATCTTTGCTGATCTTCTCAACCAGGCCATCATTGTCTTCATAGCCACTGTTGTTCAATACAATCGTGAGAAAATCTTCACTGATCTGATAACTGATCAGGGTGCGAAAACCGGCCCAGGAACCATTGTGCCAGACCAAATCGCCCTCTTCATCAATCACCCAGCCATAGCCATAATCGGTTGTTTTCCCATTGTTCAGCTGTCCAGGTTGAAACAGCATTTTCAGGCCAGCCTTGGAAATCAATTTTCCCTGAAACAGAGCCTCCTGCCATTTGCGCAGATCCAAAGCTGAGCTGTAGATGCCACCATCGCCAACAACACCATCCATCCAGGTGAGATCATCACCAACCAGTTGATTGCGCTGATAGGCCATGCCCTTGACCAGGGGCTTGGATTTGCCCGGTTGGTAGACAAAACTGTCCTGCATGCCGGCTGGGGTAAAAACGTGTGCTTTAAGATAATCTGCAAAGCTCTGTTTGGAGACAGCTTCAACCAACGAAGCCAAGAAAGCATAGCCTGTATTGCTGTAATCATACTTGCTATTGGGCTTAAACGCGAGCGCTGGCTTGTGTTTGCGGAATAAATTTAAGATATCTGCATTGGTGAGTAACTGATCAGTATCCCACTCTTCTTCTGCCAGTTCGATATAATCAGGAAGCCCTGAACGGTGGCCCAACAAGTGATCCACGGTGATTTCAGGATAGGGCAGCTTCAAGTATTTCTGAATTTTATCTTCATAACGAAGTTTGCCAGCTTCCACCAATTGGGCAATGGCCAAGGCCGTAAACTGTTTTGAAACTGAAGCCAGATTAAAAGCCGAGTTCATTTCCAGCTTTTTCTGACTGCGAATATCGCAATAACCTTGTGCAGCCTGAAAGACAACCTTTCCTTCTTTGACCATTAATACCGTTCCATGAAATTTTGGAGCCTTGGAAAGCTGCTCAAGGGAAGATTTTTGCGCAGCCCTTGCAGCAAAATCCGGGATAAAAACGGGGCTGAAGGCAGCGAATATCAAGGCGGCCCCTAAAGCGCCCTGTCTGGCCATGTTCTTCAATTTCAAAATTAAATGCCTGCTTTAACTCTATGGATGGGACAGTAAGAAAAACACAGACAGTATATCTAAAAAAAGGAAATTGGAAAACTGGGCAGAGAAAAGCTCAGAAGGTCTTAAGCACTCTGATTCAAAGATCCGACCGCTCTTTTGATGCCATTCAGGCTCAAATCTTCCATCTGGATCAAACTGCGAATCGTATTCAAAGTCCAGGAACCATAGGTTTGATCCCAGCTCTCCTTGGGCAAGGGGTTCAACCAAACCAGATGGGGAAAGCGTTTTTTAAAGCGGTTTAACCAGACCAGGCTGGGTTCAGACGTTTCATCTTCAAAATACAGACTGCCATAGGGAGAGACCAATTCACCGGGGCCCATGCTGGCATCCCCCACAAAAATCACCCGTGTTTCTGGAGACGCCTGCAAAAGCTTCTCTGTTTCAATGCGTTCCTGATGACGCGCATCTTTGAAAACGCTTTGGTAAATCGTATTGTGAAAATAATAGATTTTCAGACTCTTGAAGCGATCCTTGAGTTTTTCAAACACCAAGCGGGTCAGATCAATATGGGGAAGCATCGACATGCCCCCATTGTCGATCAAGAGCATAACGGTGATTTTATCCTTCAAATCGCGTTGAAAAACCAGTTCAATTTCACCGCCATTTTTGGCTGTGGCTTGAATCGAGCGCTCGATATCCAATTCAGTATGGGCACCCGAGGGTTTGAGTTGCTTCAGCGAAGCCAAAGCCTGGCGAATATTGCTGCCTTTCAAGGCATTCGAAGAGGCATAGTCGATAAAATTTCGTTGTCCAATCGCTTTGATAGCCGAACGGTTGCCGCCCGGCCCATGTACGCGCACCCCAGGCTGGGCCATGCCCGAGTGCCCAAAGGGAGAACTGCCCCCTGTTCCCACCCAACGATTGCCGCCATCATGTCGTTCCAATTGGGCTTTCAAGGTTTCCCAGAACTTGCGAATCAACTCTTCCTGGCTCAATTTCCAGACCGGGCCCGTGATTTCATTTTGGGCAATGGCATTTTTCAACCAGGCCTTGAACTGCGGGGTAGAGAGCAGGGCGGGGTCCCCTTCTGCAAGATTGGGAATATCAATATCCAAAAAATAGAAGGCAAAGGCGCGTTCAAAGGCATCCAGATGCTCTGCCTTTTTGACAACCGTCAGTTTTAAAAAGACAAACAGACTGTCTAAATTCTTAACCAGCCCTCTTTCCAACCCGCTTTGAAATTCAAGAATATACTGCAAACTGATGGGCACGCCATAGCGCGGCAAGAGCTGAAAAAAGGCGATAAACAGGGGATCTGCTTCCATCACGGCTTACCAGGAACGCTGCTGTCGATGGGGGCCTTTGCGGTAGGCCAAAATATCTTCAGTGCGCTTGAGCAAAGCCCCCAGAAAGGGCAGCTGATCGGGTACCAATACTTGGGTTTGAGTTCTTTGCAATGCTTCGAGCCAATCCAAAAGTTCACTGGTGGCAGGGGCTTTTTCAAAGCCCCTGGCCCGCAATTCATAAAAAATATTCAAAGCCGCGTCTACCAAGCCAGAATCCGGGGATTCAAAATGCAATTTGATAATCTCAAGCATTTCTTCCCGGCTGGGAAAGGCCAGATGGTGACAAAAACAACGCCGCAGAAAGGGATCTGACAGCTCGCGCTTGGCATTGGAGGTGATGATGATCAACGGGTTCTGCTTGGCCTGAATGATCTGGTTGACCTCCCGAATGGTGAATTGTTTTTCATCGAGCACATCGAGCAGATTGTCCTGCACATCGGTTTCTGTTTTATCGATCTCATCCAAGAGCAATACCACCCGCTCTTCACTGCGAAAGGCACGCCCAATCGGGCCCCAGATAATATAATCAAAGAATTCATTCACATTGCGCTCCGTCTCACCGGTGCCAAAACGGGCATCGTTCAAACGCAAGACCGTATCCTGCACATAACAGGCCTCTTCGCCTTTGATCGTCGATTTGGCTCTTAAAATTTCAAGCGGCATCTTCAATGCGCGGCTGATCTCAAAGGCCAACTGGGTTTTGCCCGTGCCGGGTTCCCCGGTCAGCAAGAGAGGCTTGTCCATTTGCATGGCCATATTCACAATCATTTTCAATTCAGGGGTTAAATAATATTTATCTGAGCCTGTAAATTCCATGCTTTGTTTCACTGCCTTTCAGAGCAAACTTAAAGATTGTTTTCAAACCAGCTGATACTGCGCTGCCAACAAAGATCCCAGTCTTCTTCGCGCATAAAATGCCCCGATTCAGGATATTCGAAATAGGCAAGGCGTTCAGGGGCCTGGGCATAATAGGTCTGAAGGGCCTGATGAAAATCCCGGGCAAACTGCGCGGGAACCGCTTGATCCTGGCCTGCATTCTGAGAGAGCAAAGCGCACGGGAAAAAGCGTTCAGGCCGGTGAGCCGGACTCTCTGCAGGGCTTTCTCGCCAATAAGGAGAGCCCAAAATCACAGAAACGGCTTTCAGACGGGGTTCGGCTAAAATGGCGGCATAGGCAATATAGCCCCCCATCGACACACCCACCAAGCCCAATTTTTCTGGTTGAATCCAGCCTTCAGCCAGATAGGCATCGATCAAGTGAGGCAATTCAGCCGCAGTGGCCCGAACAGCGGCTATCAATTCACTGCCAAAATCAGGATTCTCACCCGAAAACCGCGCCTCAAAATCAGCATAGCGCCGCGCGCCATGGCCCCTATTGTCAATACCAATCGCCAAAAATCCATGTGCAGCCAAACTTTCAAGCTCTTTCAGGCTTTGTTCTTTGGCTGACCCCAAACCATGGTAAAAAAAGACGGCCCCTTTATGGCTGGCCTGTTCACGATCTTCGGCATAAACCCAAAGGGCAGGCGCAATCTGATCACAAACTTCATGTACGATTCCCATCAGATTCTTGCCTTTCTGCTTTCAGAGGGTTGGCCGCAGGTACAATCCAGTCAGCCAATACTGCTCATTATAGTAGAATCAGAGCGAAAACGCCCGGTTCAGACTTCGGGTTTCACAGCCCGCGTGGCATAGTAACAGGGCGCATTGTAAGCGTGTAAATGCCCAGAGCCATTGGTATCATGGAAGATATCCGTCAATCTGAAACCTGCCCGCAATTGCCCGCCCAGTTGCTCTTCTATCGTATGCGAGAACTGAATGCCCCAATCCTTTTCAAGTGACTCCTGATAAAGTTCAGGATCCTGAAGCGGATTAAAGGGCAGCTTTCTTACCACTTTTTCTTCTGCTTCATCAAAGAGATAATTGAAGCCATTGTCCAAACCTGCCAGCAAAACCCCGCCGGGCTTGAGCACGCGGAAACATTCTTGCCAGATCGACTCGACTTCCTGAACATAGCAATTGGAGACCGGATGAAAGATCAAGTCAAAGCTCTGATCTGCAAAGGGAAAGGGCTGGGTCATATCTGCCCGCAGGGTGGTAACGGAATAGCCTTCGCGTTCGGCAACTTCCTTTTCACGGGCCAATTGCTGCTCTGAATAATCCAGAACCGTACATTCGGCTCCCAAGGCAGAGAAAATCGGGATTTGCTGCCCTCCCCCTGAGGCCAGCCCCAAAATTTTACAGCCCTGAAACGCTAAAAACCAGGCTTTGGGAACCGCTTTGGTGGGCGTCAGAACCACCGACCAATCCCCGGCTTTGGCGCGGGCAAAGGTCTCAGAATCAATCGGCAGACTCCATTCCCAGCCTGAACCGACCCATTGATCAATCACTTCTGAATTGATTTGTGTATAGTGCATCTTCTTTTTCCTTGAGGGTTTGAAATTAGGGGCGTATTTGGGGGCCACTTTGTTCCCGCTTCTGAAGAGATTAAAGATCCAGGTACCAGATCAAAAGAGCAGGCAAAACCCACGGTCTATCAAGCTGGGTTTTGCACTTGGCCAATCAGGGTATAATGAAAAAAATCCACAATGATAGGTAAACCCCCTTGAAAGTCAGAATCCCCTTCCTTTCAGGCATACTTTGCGCCTTGCTGAGCAGCGCAACCCTGCCGGTGCAGGCCCGTGAAGCCAGTTATTCAGATGTCTTCAAACTCAACCCCAACGCCAGTTATATTATGGTTTTCGCTTTTCCCTCTGCTGCCTGGTTGGATTGGTCTAACCCCAGCAGACTGGCACGCACCACGCTTCAAAGCCAAATTGCAAAAAAAATCTATGGCTACCCCAGTTCAATAGGACATGCCCAAATCGCCTGGTCGTGCCAACAAGCGGATGGCAGCCAGCAGGAAGGCGCAGCGGGTCAAACCGGACAAGACAATGGACAAGGGGTCTCCACCCTGCTTCAAGGCTGGGGCATGAGCCTGCTTGAACTTGTCTATGATGACGGCCATCTTGAGTCTGCCCAGGAAGTCGAAGAGCGGATTCAAAGCGGTGCCAAAGCCCAGCAATTTTCTTGGATTGGTTTTCAGGTCAAACCCGAACAGTGTCAAAAACTTGCAAATTTCGTCAAGGCCTATGATCAATCGGGGGCAGCCATCAACTATGGTTTTCCTGTTGAACCGCTCAAGATGGAAGGCGCGGGCTGTACCAGTTTTGCCAATGCCGCTGTCGAAACAGCAGGTATTCCCTTTCCCTTGCGCAAGTTCTGGACCCGCCACTATGATGTGCCTTTAATAAAAATGGGTCGCCAAACCAAACTTCCAGCCCATACCAAGCTGGTCCCCAATGCCCGTCTGCCCCAAGAAAACCGTTCAGTGCCACTGACAGAATTTCTCTGGGGAAATGTGACTTGGGCGCAAGCGGGTGAAAGCTCCATTCCGTTTACTTACTATGATCCTGAACTGTTTTACGAGAATTTTCTGCATCTTGAAAATGTCTACCGCAAAAGTTTAGGCCTGCAACCCAAGCCCCCGATTCGCACCGAGGGCTATGATGAATTTCAATTGCCACTTAAAAATGCAAGCGAAGCATGGATCGAAGGCTTGCTCAAAAAAGGCACGGCGATGAAATTGGGCTTTATCCATCAAACCTCTGGTCTGATTGTAGATCTAAGCCACGAGCCTTGAAGCCCAGCCAATCGAGAGGGGCTTTGCCCTTCTATTCAGTGTAGACTTCCAGTTGGTAACCCGTATATTTTCTCAGATTGATCACCCCTTCTGAAAAAATCAGGTATTGCCCTTTGATGCCTCTTAGCTCCCCGGCAACCTGGGGGTCTTTGTCCAAATTGAAAGAGCTGACTTTTTGGGGGTATTCAAGTACCGGATAGTCGATATTCACGCTTTCAGCTGCCTCTAAAAATTGAACGGCATCGGATTCCTGGGTTTGTACAAAGCTTTTGAATTCATTTTCAAGCTGATTGAAAAGTTGATCTCGCGCTTGTGCCAAATCCAACGCTTCGACTTCATTTTTCAACATTTTACGCCAATTGGTTTTATCTGAAACCTGTGTTTTAAACAGCACTTCAGCCAGGCCCGAGAGATAGCGGCTTGAAACCCGCAGAATAGGTAAGGCCTGCACCGCACCCTGATCAATCCAGCGCGTGGGCACTTGGCTGGTGCGGGTAATTCCCACCTTGATACCTGAAGCATTTGCCAAATAAACATAATGATCAATCATGCAATGGCTTTGACCCCACTCAGGTTCGCGGCAGGTACCCTGGGCAAAATGACATTTTTCTGGGCTCATAATACAGCTGTCACATTGGGCAAGGGTGGTCATGCAGGGATAACAATAACCCTGGCTGAAACTTTTTGAAGTGGCGCGACCACAGTGTTGGCAAAATATTTTTCCTGTAAAAACCAGGCGGATCTGCTGCCCCAAAAGGGCATTCATATCCACAAGCTGCTCTCCCACAGGCAAATGGTAATGAACGGGGGTCTCCAGCTTTGCTTTCATTTTGGATATGGAACCAGTCGCAATCAAGGGCATGTAAGTTTCCTTTTCAGATGATTGAATCTTCAGTCTTATTTGATAATCTAAGGGTTCACCATAACCTCTCTTCAGAATCCTACAGGACTTTGGCAAAGGTCAAGGCGTTTTATCTGTTCGAGGGTCCGCAGGCCTAACCTGGTACGCTGAAAACGCGGGCAGGATTTCCCATGACCGTCGTGCCCGCTGCCACATTCTGAATCACGACAGAACCCACACCTACTTTGGCATTTGCCCCAATCTGGATAGTAGAAAGCAGGGTGGCTCCGCCCCCGACTTGGGCACCGGTTTCAATTTCGACCTTTCCCAAAACGGTTGCCCCCGCAAAGAGGGTGACAAAGGGCCCAAGCCTGACATTGTGGCTGAGAATACAGCCCGTATGAATCAAATCAAAATCACCCATCTGGGCCTGGCTTTGAATTACAGCCCGGTCGAGCACCATCACCCCTTTGCCCAGCGAAACCGAGGGACTCAACCAGGCTGACTTTGCAATCAGGGTGGGAGAATCAAAACCCAACTGGCGAAGATAAATCACCATGATTTCTCGGTTGGCTGGCAAATAAGCGGCGGGAACGACTTGAACAGCTTGGGGGTCTAAGGATTCCAGATACTGGCGGTTTCCCAGCACGGGATACCCCATAAACTGCTCAGGGGGAGCGGGATCATCGACAATAAATCCCACCAAGTGCCATTCTGGATAGCTTTCAATGAGTTCTGTCAGCATTTGCGCCAAGCCGCCGACGCCCCAGATTATCAATTTCATGGCCTGACAGCTTGCGCCACCCTTTCGCGATTGAGCTTGCCCCGTGAGGTTTTCGGAATTTGCGCAACGGGATACCATTGAGTGGGCATTTTATGCGCTGAAATTTGGGTTTTGAACCAATCTTTGACAGTTCTTAAATCGACCCCATCAGTAAGCACCAAGGCCACGCCAATATTTTGTCCGGCTATCTCATCGGGATAGGCAAAGGTGCAAGCTTCCTTGACCAGGGGGCTGCGTTCCAGGGCCAGGTCCAAATCTTCTGGATAAATTTTCATGCCGCCCCGGTTAATTTCATGTCGTTTTCTGCCCACCAGCACCAAACGCCCCTTGGCATCTAAATAGCCCAAATCACCCGTCTGAAACCAGCCATTGAGAAGTGCTGCCTGGGTCAGGTCTGGGCGCTTGTAATAGCCTTGCATCAAGGCGGGTGTTCTTACCAAGACCTTTCCCACCTCTCCCGGCTTACAGGTTTCAATCACAGCTTCCTGATCTTGAATCACCCAAAGATCTGAGCCCCAGGCTTCGCCAATATAGCCATCACAAAATTGGGTACAGTTCTCTTCGGTTCCTGCCAGCCAGCTTCCCGTTTCGGTTATTCCATAGGTATTTTTGACCCGATCAATGCGGGTCCACTCCTGAATTTGTTTTCTTAAATCCAGGCTCAGGGGAGCCGAGCCACAATGGACAAGTTCCAAAGTGTCTTGTGAAGGAGGCGCAGAAAGTTTGAGCGCCATTTTCCACAGCGAAGGTACAGAACTCATAAAACGAATGCGCTCTTGAGTGAGGATCTCCCCCAAATCTTTTAGCGTATTCAGACTGAAAGGAGGGAGCAAAATCAGGGTTTTGCCATTGAGCAAGGGATAGAGACAATTGCATATCAGTCCATGCCCAAAATGGGTAGGCAAGAGATTCAGGCTTCGCTCCAAGCGGGAAAGCGGCACATAGGGACGCAAGAGATAAAGACGGGCAAGCAAACTGCGAAAACTATGCACCACCCCTTTGGGCTCCCCAGTTGAACCCGAGGTATACAGAATCAGCGCGGGGGCGTCCCAATCCACGCCAGAGTCTGGCTGTATTGAAAACTTTACTGGCATTTCGCTCAAGCTTTCTGTTTCAAGCCATAAAAATTCGCCCCCCAATTCTGCCTGTAGATCTTGATGCGGAATTACTTTGCGGTAGATCAGTCCCACACTGCCTGAATGTCGCGCCAGGTTGAGCAGCTCTGGCTGACTTAATTGAGTATCAACGGGTATACAACACAGTCCCAATTCCCACAGTGCAAACAGGTCAAGAAAGAAATAATGCGAATTGCCATGGGCCAAAAGCACAAACTGGCCCGCCCTGAAACCCAGTGCTTGAAAAATCTGCATGCGCAGTGCGATCTGTTCGCGCAGGTCTTCAGGACGCAGGCGCACACCCTCGGCAAGGCTTACCAGCGCTCCTAAATCGCCACTCAGAAAGGGAAGCTTCATGGCAAACACAGGTGTCCCGCTGCAAGCAAATAGGCCTGAATGGCAGCAAAATTTTTCATAGCAAGGATCTCAGCGGCATCAAGACGCAAACCAAATCTCGCCTCAAGTTCAGAAATTAACTGGATATGCGCCAGCGAGTTCCATTCAGCAGAAATGCCGTATTCAAGGCTTTCCAATTCCTGCAATACTGCTTCTCCAAAAACCGTGACAAAACACGCACTTAAGCTATCCACACCCGGCTTGCCTCAATATCAAACAATGAACTAAAAGTATAGCCTCAAGCGAAGCCATTTTCAATCGAATGAGATCTTCCCCCTTTTGCTTTCCACACGCATGTGGCTCAGTCAAACTTGCCCAAAACGCTTATATTATAGGCAAGGACACAAGTCAAGAAAAGCTTTCAGCGTATATTTCTCTCGACAGGGCTTACTTTTGTTTTTCAACATGCTATATGATGATGCTATATGATAATGCTATACAATCTGAAAGCCTCTTGCCGAAAGTCTCTTGGCCGGCTTTGAACAATCGAATTGAGCTTAAATATTGCGATGAAAAAATACGTTCCCTTCTATTTGCTTTGCGCCTGCTTAATTGGCATGCCACTTCAGTCTCTTGCACAAGCGACCTCCCCCCCTGATCAAACGGGAAAGGGCTATGAGTTTGAAGGCAATGGCAAACGTAAATTTGAGTGTCTGAAAAGCCTGTATACCCCCGTCCAATTGCCAGATTTAGAATTGGATCTGGCTGAACAGGCGCAGGCACTTCAATTGTCCCTTCAGCGCCAGCGTTCAGTTTTGCCAGGGCGACCTTTCTGGCGATCTGAACAGTTACAACTCAGTGCCTCAGACCTGATTAAAATCGCAGAAACCATTGCCCAGTTGCCAGCCAAACCCCACATAAGTCAAATCAGCCAAAACTTTACAGCCTATTTAATTCAGGGCGAAGATGGCTGTGGCAATACCCAATTTACAGCCTATTTCGCTCCACTGATCCGGGTCAAAGCTAAACCCGACGCCCAGTTTAAATATCCCCTCTATCGCAAGCCCAGTGCCTGGCCCGGAGGACATATACCCAGCCGAGCTGAAATTGATCAAGCGGGGGCTTTAAAAGGATTGGGGCTTGAAATTGCCTATGCCGAAAATCTCTTGGATATCTTTTTTTTACAGGTTCAGGGTTCAGGCCTTGCCTCTTTTGTGGATACAGGCGAAAATTTCACCTTTCAGTATGGCGGCCAGAATGGCTTGCCCTACAGCAGCGTGGGACGCCTCTTGGTTGAAAAAGGACATGTCCCAGCCCAGCAGATTTCACTGAATGCAATTCGTGAGTTTTTTGAATTGCATCCCGAACTCTTGCCTGAATATTTGGCGCACAATCAAAGTTACACTTTCTTTGACAAGGTCAAAACAGGCCCCAAAGGCAGCTTAAGTACCGAAGTGGTTCCTGAAATTTCAATTGCCGTCGATCCCAAAATGATTCCCCTGGGCAGTGTGCTTTTGGCCGAAATCCCCTTGCTCAACCCGCAGGGAGAATGGATCGGACACAGCTACCGCCTGCTGGTGGCCCAGGATACGGGGGGGGCCATCAAAGGCCCTGGTCATGTCGATCTGTATATGGGAGCGGGCCCCGAAGCCCAAGCCAAAGCAGGTCATATGCATCATTATGGCCGCCTGTGGTTGTTAATGCCACGAAAATAGCGCACAGAGGTCTGCGGCGGCTAAGCTTCCCAGCCCCCCAGATGCACAGTACGTCCTTCTTCAGACAAAAGCGGGCCAATCACTTCAATCGCTTTGGCCCTCCGCATTGACCAATACAGCACCAAAGGGATAATTCCACGTTCACGGGCCTGTCGGGCCAAAACAAAGCAGCGGCGCAGCCATTTTTCATTTCAAAGGATTGACAAGCAAGCAAGCAATCGTCATTCTAGAATGTGGAATCTTGGCTATAAAGCGAGAGCCCCAAGTGATGCTCATGCTTAAAGTGGATAAATTAGGAGTGTTGGATGGGTCTATGCTAAAAACATTGCACAGGTTATTCTTCCTGCTGGCTGCATCTCTCAGTCTGAGTGCCTGCCAGCAATTCCAGGAAGATCTCGGCCTTCTCGATTTGCCCAACTTTCAAACCGTCTTATTTGATTTAAACTGTGGTGAGTTTGGATTTTACACATTTAAATCGATTGAGTTATGCGGCGGAGGTAAGGACAGCTTTGGCTTTCTCTATGAGGAAGACAAAGTGGTGAAGGTGATACTCGATCCCACTGAGGGTGATCATACGCTGTTATATACGCCCACCTATTCCATCGCCTTTCACTCAGATTATCTCAAAGAAGGTCAAATCCTCAATAAATCACAGGCACTTGCCAGCTGTTCACGTTTTCGCAAAGAGTATGGCAATGACCCCATCTACTATACGGAATATGCTTCTGAATTTGAATTAAAAATCATAAAACATAAGGGCGAACAAACCCACCACATTTTGGGTGACTCTACGCAATGGGAACTTGAATGGAAACTGAATTGTCCCCAATTGCAGATGAAGGCCCAGGGCAAAGACCAGATAGATATCAGCCGGGATCCAATCCCCAAACGCTGGAAAGAGGCAAGCACAGCAGGCTTGCCCCCGGCTCCGAATTGAAACAAAGCCACTGAAGCCTCACTTTATTCTGAACGCTTTGCAATGCCTTGAGAATCTCGGATTTGCGCCCTCAGATTTTTTTGATACCCTGAGCGAGAAAATGCTTTCGCTCTGTAAAAGCCAACAGGAAGTTGTCTCCCTATCGGGTATAATTAGGGCGAATAGGAATCAAATTAAAATACAGGTTCTGGAATGAAAACCACGCTTGCACAAGAGACCCTTATCGATCCACAGGCCACTTTTCTGCTCATGTTCTCTGAACAAGACCCTGTTTGGGGGCTAGAAGACTTTTGTGGAAGTATCCTGCGCTTTGATTCTCACCCCGAGCAGCTTCCCCGCTTCAAAGAGGCCACTCTTTATCTCTGTGGCGATCTCAGTCGGACCCGCGAACTTGATTTCAGTGAGGCCAAAGCGGTGAGGGTTATTCGTGAACTGTCCCAGGGCGAACTCGAAACGGGATGGCAAGCAGTGAGTTTGGGACAGGTTCCCCTCAATCTTCATGGTCTGGGTATCTATTATCGCCGCTATTTTGACACTGAGATTGATTATTTCCATGCCATTCAATCTGAACACACATTTCAAATTTTGAGAGAGTCAACCAAACCTGGGGTCGCTCGGCGCACAGGGATTTATTTAACCCCCGTCAAACAAGATACGGAGGGGCTGCATTTTCACTTGCTTCGCTGCTCGACAAATCTTGAAGGTCCAACAGAGAATTTTCAAGCAACAGATCATCAAATTATCAATGCCCTGAACCAAGAGGCCGCCCTTTTTTTCAGATCTCCGGCCCCTTTAAATCACGTGCTTGCGCAAATTTATCACAATTCTCCAGCCAGCGAAAACCAGAAGCAAAGCAAAGCAAAAATTTCAGCCCATGCAGATAAAACCAAGGACATGTCTGTCAATGGCATCATGGCATTTTGCACGTTTTACCATGAACTCGAAAAACTAAAACCGCTCTCAGAAGACCCTTTTGATTATGGACTCTATCAAACCAGTGGATTGACAAAATTGCATTTCCGCCACAAAGCGCCAGAAAGTGCAGGAAATTATCCGCTTGAATTTACACTGACCCTCTATCCCCATTCACTCTTTCTCATGCCTTTATCGACCAATCGCCTGTACACCCATACAATTCAATCTTCTATGTTAGATGCAGAAAAACTGCCTACCCGTCTGGGTTACGTGGTTCGCTGTTCTAAAACCGAAGCCCTGCACAATCAGGGCCAAACCTTTTTAAAGCAAGGTCATCAAGCAATTCCCTTAGAAACGCCATCTTCTGAGGGCCTTAATGAATTGCGGTCTTTGTACCGCGAAGAAAATAAATCAACAGCTCAGATCGCCTACGGAGATCAATTTTTATTCAGTATGAATCAGGGAGATTATTTGGCTCCTGTCTGTCACTCAAAGGATGCGTTTTTGGTCTATGATTTGCCCCCACAAGACAATCTGTTTGAAGCCCTGAAGGCCGCTACACGCTTTGAAATGCAAGGCAAAGGACGGCAAGGAGGTCTATTGGTTCTGCCAAACTCAGAAGATCTGTTTCCCCTGGTTCGAACCACTGCTGAGTTTCAGTTCCCAGCCCAAATTTTTGCTCCGGTTCATGAGCACTTGGCCCAAATGATTCTTGAGCGCACTTCCCTGACCTCAAAATTTAACAATGCCCTGATTGAAATCTATAACAAGGCCTATACCCAGATGGGCAGTCATTCAGATCTGGCACTGGATTTAGAACGCGATTCCTGGATCGCACTCTACTCATGTTATCAAAACCCTGAACAGGCCTTCCCCCTGCGAAAACTCGTGATCGAAGCCAAAGCGACTGGGGAAATTTTTGAAATAGCACTGAAACATCATTGTGTGGTAATTTTCTCAGTCGCCACAAACCGGCTGTTTCGCCACAAAATCATGCTCGAAAAAACGCCAACCACACCAGAGAATAACTGGCTGGGTGTAACCTTTCGGAGTGCTAAAACCTTTGTGAATTATCGCAGCGCTCCTGTTCAATTGGCTGATGGGCAGCAGCTTCATTTGGCCACACCAGAAGAGCGACAAGCGTTTTTAGCATGGCGAAGGCGTGAGAACCAGGAAATGGATTTTGATTACCCCGCGCTGAATTTTACACTCAGTCCGAGTGATTTACTCACTCCTGAATTGCTTTAAATATAATGTAAGATCTAACGAGGAAAACCTACTCCAAGAACATTTCTTTCACTTCATCAACTTACTTATGTCTATCATGAAAATTTGAACACTAATATCAAAATATGCACGTTTTCAATACAAATTAGTTTTTTTCGCTCATATAAAATTGTTTCAATGGTTATCTCTTCCTGAAAGAATAGGCAAGATGATGAACTGAGCAGTGCCTCATCTTATAACAAGCTGTGAAGAATCGCATATCCAAGGGCTATTCCACTTAATTTCTTAGCCGAGATCAGGCTCCTCTTTTTGATCCATGCTCTGATAGAATGGATCCTTTCGCTGCACCAATCACCCAGAGCGTTCAAGATATGATCAATTTACTCAGTCATTGACATTGATTGCTCAATTCTCTTAGAGTTGACATGTCTTGGGTGTAACCCCTGCCATACGGGCATATTTCTCAGACTCTTCACATTTCTTTAAGAAAGCATAGGCCATAGAAATATTATTGTAAACGAGTTTTATCTTTGAATAGGTGTCTGGAATTTCGAGTCCAACTTTTATGGACTCTTCGTATCGGCCCATCGCCCCTAATACCCCTGTCAAATTGTATTTGATATCGTTGTTTTTAGGATCAAGTTTATGCAGAGTTAAAATATCTTCATATGATTTTTGAAACTGATTGTCTTCAAAATACATAATAGAACGACTGTCTAGCGCCTTCCAATAGTCTAATTCGCTGAAATCCGGCGTTACAGTGGGAACAAGCTTGGCAGTTTTTTCAATAATATAGGTATAGTCTTCAATCGCATGTCCACGGCCTTCTGGGGTTTTTAAAGCACCATAGGCATAGGCTCTATTGGTTCTGAGATTTATTTCTTCAATGAAAATCGAGGGTTTAAAGGCATTGTAATATTCAATCGCCTCTTGAAATCTGGCAACCTGCAGAAGTGAGCCAGCCAGCTTATAATAGACTGCATTCATAGAATATTGAGTTGCTTTTAGAAATTTAATTAAAGTATTAGCAGACTCATTGTATTTTTTCTTCTCAGCATAAAAATCAGAAAGCAAGACGACAGGCAAATGCCATTTTGGAGCAAGAGAAATAACCTTTTCAAAAGCTTTTACGATATCTGTCTCTGGATTTGACATCGCCCAATACTTTATAGCCTGAGATAGCAGAACATCAGCAGAGTGAGGGTCACTCTCAATCGCTTCATCCAGTAATTTTTGAGCCGCATCATATCGCCTCAGGAACAGCAATTCTCTTGCAAAAGCAGACTTAAACAAAACCGAATTGGGATTGATATTTAAAGCCTGAGAAAGTTGCATTTCATTGCTTCTTGAAAAAAGAGTTATTTCATATCGGGCAAACTTGGAGTATAAGAGCAACCCAAACAATTTATCATCTTTTGCTTTTTCCAGATAATCATACAATTTATTCAGAAAATTAGAATCTATTCCATAGGCATTTAAAGGATAGGTTCTTAGCTCTATTTCCGTCAACAGTATATACAAAGCCTCAGATTGCATATAAGCCTCAGGCTGTTTTGAAAAGTCATTTAGTTGCTTCACTACAGCTTCAATTTCGTTAAATTTTTCAAGTTTTAGCAAGGCCAGACATTGATTAAAAAGTGCGTGAATTGCCGGAGTTGAACTGTTCGTAAATGCTTTTATCAGTTCAATCGTCCTTTCAGGTTTTCCAGCTAAAAGATAAGCTGAAGATAAATCAAAAATAACTTCAGGATTGCCCGGATTTTTATTTAGTTTTTCTTGAAATTTCTCAACCAAAGTGTCACCAGAAACTGAATATATTTGGCTTTGAATTACACTTGAATCGAAAAAAAGTACAAAGGGCATCAGAGGATCAGAGGTTTCAAAAAATTGAGCTCTTTTATCAAATTTCATTGAGGTGGGGACTTCAGCCACATTTTGTTCATTCAAAACACTTGCTGAAGGAGAGCTTGACGGTTCTGGCGTTGGCGAAAGCTTGATTGAATCAGCTGATTCCCAGAGATTCGAATTAGTAGATCTTATCATGGGTATACTGCTTGGGCTTTTAGTAGTGTTGATCGAGACTACTGGAGTACACGCATTGAGTAAAGTAAAAACCGTAAAAAGACTGGCTAGAACCTCTAAATGTTTAAGTTGAGACATTTTCTACGCCCTTCAAAAATTAGTAAAAAAGGCCTCGCTTTATCAAAAAAATAGCAGGTCTGGAATAAAGAACGATAGCCCATCAAAACAATTCGATTATACTCAATTCAGCTTTCAGATACAATTCTGAGCTCAAATCAAAAATGACAGGGTTTGAAAAACCACTTGATCTCCTCTGTATATATAAGATTTTAGGGTTAGGGAAAAAAGAGCAGAAGCAAAGAAATAGGCTCAACGAAAACTCAGACCGCTATAGATGAAAACGCCTGCATTCAGGGGCTGCCCTAAGAGATAGCCAGCACTCTTCCAACCCCCATTCAAAAATACCCCCCAATGCCGATCAAAAAACCATTCAAAATCAGCTCTGATTGCCATCCCAGTATTAAATTGCTCCTGTTGCCAGAGGTCAAACTGAATGCCAGCGCTAAAATCATCGGTTTTGATAATTTCAGGAAAATTGATTCCCATGCCAAGATTTTGCATAGGGCGGCCATACTTCAAATAGAGCAGAAAGAGTTTGTGATCGATTTTAAAAAAATGATTTAAATACAATTCATAACCCAATGGAGAAGGGTTAAACAGCGTGCCATAACTCCATCCAAAACGCTCATCCCCGAGCAAAATCCAGGGTTTTATTGGCTCATCATCGTTTGTGGGTTTATGAATCACACCATCCCATAGCGTTTGGTAAAACAAGGGATCGAGTAATTCCCAAGCCAGACTGAGGGTGACAGCTTCGTTATAATATTGAATCAGATCGGGTTGTACTCGATTGTCGGCGCTAACAGGCTCTTTGCCACTGTAAAGTTGGTAAGTGGGCAAGATAAAATGGACAGGATCACCCGCTGTTTTTTGCCAAGTTTCAGGAATCGCAGGATTTTGTGGAATTACCAGAAACGCATAAATCGGAAAAAAAGATTTATTGACCCAGCCATGTACCAAGGTATCGGCAAAGGCAGCATTGTTTTTATAGAGTTCGATTTGGCTCTGCCGTGCAATCATACTATTTACTTCAAAACCGCCCACTGAAAGCAAGGCCCGGTCTCTAAGACTGGCATTTTCTGCCATTTCAACTGTGGTAGTAGGAAAAAACGGATTCAGATCATGGAAGATAAACTGACTATTCACCTGCGCAGCCCGTGTCCAATGCCCAAACTCATGAGACCAAATCGTAAATTCATAGGTCCAAAAAATGGACCATGTTTCACTGAGAATATTCCCTACCCAACCGGGAATCAAAGACCTTAAAAAATTTTGATTCAAGTCCTGAAACACTTGATTTCCAAAAATACCCATGCGCGCAGGGATTTCAGGACTGTAGGACAGTGGAAGCGGGGCTTGAAACTGTCGAAAGTAACCAGCCCTCTCTTGAGATTCGCTCTCTGTTTGAACTGTCTGGGGTGCATCGTCAGGTAGACCCTGGGCTTGAAGACTAAAAAATGGGAAAAAGCTCAGTAAACTTGTCAGTAAGATTTTTTTTATTTTATGCATAACCCATTCTAAAATTGCAGTTCAGGTGTGTGAATGACAGACGTCAACAAATTAACGACAGATGGCGTTGATTGTCCGTGCTAAAATTAAGCTCAGTTACTTTCTCGAGCAATTTGCATGACCACCACAAGTCTGATTCATTATTTTTTGGCTTTTTTGGAATCTTTGGATGTGACCCCGATTTTTCTGGTGCCCGGCGCAACTTTGGATCCACTCGTGCAGGCCTTGGCTGAAGATCAAAGCTTAAAAGCTGTGTGCTGCAGTCATGAGGTCAGCGCAGGTTATATGGCCGATGGTTATAGTCGCGTGACGGGCAAACCAGGCATTATGGCTGTGATGGGGGGGCCTGGTGCCAGTCATGCCATGACCGCACTTCTGACTGTAAAAACCGAACAGATTCCCTTGCTGCTTGTGACAGGAGATGTCGACTCCAAGCTAGCTGATTTACACGCATTTCAAAACCCAGGGCCAGCATTATTAAACCAATCTGCCTGGCTGGAACCACTGATGCTGAAAAGCTGGAGAATTCAGGATCCAGCAGAAGCCCCAAAGATTTTGGCGCAAGCCCAGACCTGCTTAAAGGCCTGGCCAGCTGGCCCCCTTCATCTTCAGATTCCCGTCGATCTTTGGGAAAAACCTTTAGAGGCCGATCTTCCGGCCCTCAAGTTAACGATAACCGAAACACCGCCTCTTTCTCCAGAACGAATCAGACAGTTAGGGGATAAGCTAAAATCTTCAGTAAAATGCGCCTTATGGGTGGGCTCAAGTTTGAAGGCCTCGCTGGCAGCGCCTCAACTTGAATCATTGGCAAATTCGCTGCAGATCCCGGTTATCACCAGTTTGCGCGCCAAAGGCCTGTTGCCAGAGAATCACCCTTTGAGTATGGGGGTCTTTGGATTTGGGGGAAATAGTAGGGCCGAACAGCTGCTCTTGAGTGAGGAACTCGAAACCTTGGTGGTTTTGGGGGTTCGACCCTCAGAACGCAATACCCTGTCCTGGCATGCGGATCTGCTCACGGGCAAGCGCAGTATCCTTTGGGTGGATCAGACCACGCAACCTCAATGGGCAAAGGCTTTCCCCCAATTGGAGGTCATTTCAGCCAATCCCAACGCGATTTTAGAAGCCCTGGCCACTCAGATTCCCCCCCTCCCAGAATCGCTCCGGGCACAAAGGTTAGCTTGGCTGAAGTTCATCAAGGAACGGCCCGCCAAGTTACAGCCCCCTGAACGTGAGACTTTGGCCACTTACTTCAAACTTTTACGCCAGGCCATAGAGCCCACGGCCCCAGTGTTTGTCGATGCAGGACTGGTCAAGCGCAATGCAGGTTCACTCTGGCAGGCCCTCCAGCCTGATACCTTTTATATCTCTTCAGAGGTGGGAGCAATGGGCTGGGCCATTGGCGCAGGAATAGGCGCAGCCTTTGCACAGCAAAAGCCTGTGGTGGTGCTAACAGGAGACGGCTCAATGCGCATGCAGGGCACAGAAATCAGCACAGCGGCGTTACATCGCTTGCCCATTTTGTTTGTGGTTTTCAAAAATGGCACCCTGGGCAGCGTGGCGCAAAGGCTAGCGGAAAGCCCCTCAAGCCAATCCCTTTTACAATTGCCCCCGATTCAATGGACTGTTTTTGCCAAGAGTTTGGGGGTTCCTGCCCAACAGGTAAACAGCCCCGCCGACCTTGCCAATATTCTGGCAGAAAAGCAGGTCCTCAAGGGCCCCTTTTTAATCGAAATTCTCTTGCCCATATCTGACAGCCAGGCCCCAGAACGGGCAGTTCCAAGGCTTGAACGACCCGAGCATCCTGGTTACTTGTCAAGGCCCTCAGAGCAAGATCTATGAAAAAGCGATCTGCTCAATGAAAGAAGTCCTCTTAACGGGCACCAGTGGCTATCTGGGCCACGCCCTGGCCAAAATGCTTGAACCCCAATTTGAGCTCAAACGGCTCACTGCTCGCTTGGCGGAGATTCAACCTGAATCATTGCACCCTGATTGCGTCATACATCTTGCCGGTGCGCTCCGCCATCGCGAAACAGAATGCTTTGAAACCAATTTCCTGGGGTTTCAAAGCTTGCTCAAGGGGCTTGCCCATCCGAAAATCCCGATTGTCTATTTTTCCAGCCGGGCGGTTTATGCTCCCCATTCAGAACCCTTGCAAGAAGATTCTCCCTTGGCTTCGGCAGAAGCCTATGGCCAAAGTAAAATCCAGGCCGAACGCCTGTTGCTCGCAAGCGGTCACCCCTTTTTGATTCTGCGACCCACCCTCATCTGGGGTTGGAACGGTGAACAGGCCGGAAGAAGTTTTATTGCCCAAGCTGCCAAGCGCCTGATGAGACAGGAAACCCTTACGCTGTATTTGCCGCCCCGAAACCATGACTCGCTTTATGTGCAGGATCTGGCGCGTTGGCTGCCGAGCTTGCTAAGCCCTGGCCCCCACTGGAACCAAGCTTTTAATTTAGCCGCCCCCCCAACTGACTTTCATACCCTGATTCTGCGCCTGGCCCAAGAGGTCGAAAGACAGTGCGGCCATTCTCCCCAAATTCAATTCCAACCTGGCCCCCCGGCACGGGCCCCGCTGCTATCGCTGGCTAAATTCAGACAGACCTTTCCTCAACTTGGCTGGACGCCAGAGGCTCAGATTTTAAAAGCGCTGGTTCAAGGGCTAAAAGCACTTCCAGAATAGCAAACGGATGACCCAACCCACGCTTGAACGCTTTCAGGCGCATGCGGATTTTTCATGCGGTTCAATAGCGTTCCCCAGCTATCCCCTGATTGATCAGCGAGGACAAACGCTCTATCTGCTCTGATTCTAAGCGAAGCTCTTGAGCTGCCCAATTTTCTTCCAGGCGTTCAATTCTCCGTGTCCCTGGTATCGTGGCAACATCACGCGAAAGCAGCCAAGCCAAAGCCACCTGGGCAGGCGTGGCATCTATTTCATGTGCAATTTCAGCAACAGCATCGGCCAAGCGGATATTTTGGGCAATGGCTTCTTCACTAAATCTTGGATTTTCCAAACGCCAATCTCCAGGTTCTAAATCACTTCTAGAGCGAATCGCACCCGATAAAAATCCCCGCCCCAACGGACTATACGCCACAAATCCAATCTCCAAGCGTCGAAGGGTGGGAAGAATTTCAGCCTCCACTTCGCGCGACCACAAAGAATACTCGGTCTGGAGTGCACTGATCGGATGCACAGCATGTGCACGGGCAAGGGTTTCTGAGTCAGCCTCTGACAAGCCAAGATAGCGAACTTTTCCTGCCTTCACAAGTTCAGCCATGGCTGCCACGGTTTCCTCGATTTCAGTGTTGGGGTCTATACGGTGTTGGTAATAGAGATCGATATAATCAGTTCCCAAGCGCTTCAAAGAAGCATCGCAAGCAGCCTTTACATACTCTGCATTGCCTTTGATTCCTTGCCAACTGCCGTCTTCTCCCCGTGAAATGCCAAATTTGGTCGCAAGGGTGATCTGCGCACGACGCCCCTTCAGGGCTTTAGACAACAAAAGTTCATTGGTAAAGGGGCCATACATGTCTGAGGTATCCCAGAAAGTACACCCCAGGTCTGCAGCCCGGTCAAGTACACTCAGATTTTGCGTTTCTGAAGAGGAACCGTAAAAATCCGACATCCCCATGCATCCCAAACCAATGGCTGGCACCCGCAGGCCCTGTGTTCCAAGAGTCACTACTTTCATCAATCAGGATCTCCCTTTGTCAATATTTAGATCTTCAAAAGATACTGAATTTGAGAGGATTCAAAGCCAAGAATCCCCAAAGTCTTAATTGAGATTATACGTTTCCCAAGCTTCACAGACCTGCCAAATTCTCCAAAATTATTGCCTGATCCTCTAAGTATTTAGAAGAGAGCTTGATTTCTGATTTGTACTGGCATACACTCAAAAACATGAGAGACATGCAGATTTCTGGTTTAAGCAGCAAGGTAGCAAAGCTTTTTGAGGCTGAAAATAGCCGTTATTTACTCAAGCCACTGCCTGGCCTTAAATTGCTACGCTGTACCCAAGCAACCCCCTTAGAGACAATGCTCTATGAACCTGTTATTTGCATAATTCTCCAAGGGCGTAAAGAAACGAGATTGGCAGAGCGAACATTCCATTTTGGAGCCGGTGAATCCCTGATTGTAAGTCATGAATTGCCTGTGCAATCTCGAATCACAGAGGCCAGCCCAGCTCGACCCTATCTGGCCCTCATTCTCAGTATCGATCTCGCGCTCCTGCGCAGCCTCTATGAACAGATAGCTGAACTGGCCTTGCCAAGCCATGAGGAGCAGTCTTTAGCCGTCCACCAGACAGATAAAGCACTCATCGAAACTTTCAGCCGCTATCTGGATCTGATCGACAAGCCACTCGAAGAAAAGATTCTCTCGCCCCTGCTGTTTAAAGAAATTCATTTTCGCCTGCTGATCGCTGCACATGGCGGCATGCTGCGCCACTTGCTTTGGCATGACAGCCATGCCAGTCGTATTTCGCGAGCCATTGAACATGTGCGAAAAAACTTCGCGTCCCCTTTGCCTGTTTCAGATTTAGCCCGACATGTCGGCATGAGTGCCTCTTCGTTTTATCAGCATTTTAAATCGATTACCGGAACCACTCCCTTGCAATACCAAAAGGCACTCCGTCTGCTGGAAGCAAGACGCCTATTGAGCGAAGGCCGAAATTCAGTCAGCCAGATTGCCTTTGATGTCGGCTATGAAAGTCCAACTCAATTTAGCCGAGAGTACGCCCGAAAATTTGGAGCCTCTCCACGCCATGAGCTGCGCATCCATGCCTAGCACTTGAAAACTGCTTAAGGCCCATAGCTTCAGCCAGAAGGGCAAAATCATGGGCCGGAATTTTGAGCTGGCCGAATCTAAGCCCCCAAGATGGCTTGTTCTGAACAAAGGAAAACTTTCAATCAGGAGCTTGTGCCCTGCCTCCTCACCAGTGGCAGATTGCAGATCTAGACGGTGAGGCTAAAAGTCTGGACTCCTCTCCACCGCTTAGATCACAGCTGAAACAATTTCAACCAGAGAAGTAAAGGCCTGAAGGGGTTCACCTTCAGGATATGTGGAAAGTCTTGGCCTTTCAATCTCAGCTCTGGCTGCTCACACAGCAAATTGGGTTGATCCTGTAACCAAAAATGAAGCGCTTGCCTCATTGTGGGTTCTAACTGTTCTGAAGCGGTCTCACTCGGCAAAGGCAATTGCAGGGAAAAGAAGGGGTGCTCTTTCAACCAACGAGAAGATAGATGAAACGAAAGTTGTAAATGTGTGGAAAGGCTTTCCTGAAGTTTAACGAACATATATTATTTGCCGCTTGAAGGGTTCTTGAAAGTTGCATGCTGTGATTGTTTTTCGAGACGAATTAAAAGACACCAAGGCGACTTGGGGTTTGGTTTCAGGGATTCTGACCACATCATTCCTTTTCCTCTCTTGCTCCAAATAGAAGTTCCAATACGTCTTATAGTCGCCTGTTTTTAAGCTGAAAACTAACCGTTGCATATTGTTCTTTTTTACGGCAGGCCCATTATTTTTTATATTCGTCCCTTAGCAATCCCCAATACATCGTATTGCATATTTCGTTATTGATTATTACATCATTTCGAATCACGCCTTCAAGTTTAAAGCCATATTTTTCAGGGAATACAATGCTCTTATTATTTTTATCATTACAACAAATTCTAATTTTATTCAATTTTAGCTCATCAAATATGAAATTAATCATTAAATCACATGCTTTTTTTACTATTTTCTTCCCTTCATACTCCTTATCAATCATATAACCAATTTCCGCAACACTTAAATCATGATTTATGTCTTTGATCAAAACCAAACCGATAATCTTCTTATGCTCCCAAAGCCCCCAAAAATAACCCTCACCATTTTTAAATATTTCCAAAAATTTGGAAATATAGGCTTCAGCATCCCTTACCGTTTTTGTTTTGCTGACAAAGGGAATCCATCTTTCACAGTTTTTTCTATCTCTGTCAATATAATCAAAAAAATATTGGCATTCTCTTTTCTCCAATATTTTCATTTTAATATTGTTGCCAATATCTAGCTCAAGCATCATAATTTCTCCCAATGAATAGAGCGTTCGCCATAAAACCAGCACGACAGCTGACGGATTCTGTTGATCAAATTGCCACTTTATCACTCAAAAACGAATAGTCTCTTTGTCCCTGGTAAATCAAAGAAGTGAGCCCCAGATAACGCTTTAACTTACCACAATAACCTCTGTAAAGGCTTCGACACTAAAGCCTTGAGCATAGACGCGTTTTCAAGCCCAACCGACAAGGACAACACTGCGATGCTCAACTGACTCATATGATTATCAGGAGTGGATTCTCTATGCAACGCACCATCAGCACCTTATTGAGATCGCAACGCCACGCAAGTGCCTTGTCAGCTCAAAGTGCTGTGTTGGCAGGGATCCTGCCTGGAGTTCAAAAATACTCAGAATAAATGTTTCTCCTCAAGATCCTGAAAGTGAGTTAGAATCCGAAAAAATTCAGTGTCGATCTTGCCATTAGTATAGCGAACCTCCCCAAGATCAATTCTGCGTCCACCTTGGGAATCTTGAAAAGTACCACCAGCCTCTTCAACAATAATGGCAACAGGAGCATGGTCCCAAGGTTTTCCAATCACATCAACAAAAGCATCAATTTCACCATCTAGAAACTCGATCATATTTTTCAGTGATGGTGGAATCCAAACTGACATATCTTGAAATTTCTCTACCCGTTTAGTTTGAACTCGTTCCCAAATGGCTATTTTGCTTTGAGAAAGATGTTTGGATAATGATAGGTTGACAGGCAAAGGCTCATCTAGATCAAATGATTTGGCATGATATGCTCCTTTTCCTTTCGTTGCCCACCACCTTCGATTCAAAGCTGGGCGACTAATTAAACCCAGTATGAGTTCGTCATTTTCTTCTAAAGCAATATGGGTTCCCCAGTATTTTTTACCCGCAATGTATTCAGAAGTCCCATCAATGGGATCTAAAATCCAACAGCGATTAGCTTGTTTGGTTAGGCCAAATTCTTCCCCCAAAATAGCATCATCAGGGCGCTCTTTAGAAAGAATAGTCTTCATTTTTTGTTCAATTTCAAAATCTATTCTTGTTACTGGCGTTCCATCCTGCTTCAATATTGGTGAAAAGTTGGTTTGAAAAAAAGATAAAGCATATTTATCAGCCATGTCTGCCAGACGATGGGCAAGAGCTAAATCACTTACGAATGAATCTTGAATTTGCTCTATCACTTTATTCTGTCAAGTCTCTCCAATCTTGATTTTCCTGTGTCTTGAGCCGTCAAGACACGGATTTTGAGCGCATGATGAAAGTTTATTAGAAGTGCCCGGGCCAAAAGCATTGACTGAACTGAATCGTTTTGCTCAGCTCCCGCCTTTCAGGCAGAAAAAGCTGAGAGGACATCATTGAACTTCATCGAAGACATCAACCAAATGTTGAACCAGTTTGAGCAAACGTTCGTATTCCTGCATAATCAGGTTACTGCCCGTTTCAAGTTCGATATCATCAAGATCATCTGCCAGGGCGTCACAGTCTTCCATGAGTTGATTCAGGGTTGCTTCACGCTCTTCTTCGCTAAGCTGATTCATTTGCTTGAGCAATTGCAAAGCTTCTTCCTGTAATGCTTCACAGCCATCCTGGAGAATCTGAAAGGCACCATTGTAATGAAGGGCTTTAAACAAGCGCTCTTGAAGTTGTTCCAGAGGGCGCATCTGCAGCCGGATTTCACTGGTCTCAAATTCCGCTTCGAGCACATCAAGGGATTCTTCAATTTGCGCTTTAACGGCCAGAGTCTGCTGGTAGAGAATACTTTGCAGCTCTGAATTTTCCTCATCAAGGGTCAAGGTGTGGTTAATTTCACTTTGCAAAAGATAACGCACCTGCTCTTGGGTAAACCGAAGAACCCGTTCGTAAAACGCATCATATTCAGTCTGGGATTTCGGAAAACGCAAAGCTGAAAATCGTTCCAAATCTCTCGCCCAACGCTCATCCTCAGAGAGTGAGGTTTCGTATTCAATGTATTGAAAGAGTTCCTGAGCCTCAGCATGTTCAGGATCCTGGTCGAGAATTTGTTTTAAATAGACCTTGGCACTCCCTGAATCTCCCAAGAGATAGAGCAGACGGGCCATTTCGATCAGAAAACGGGCTTCATGAGGAATTTTACGCAGGGCCGTCTGCAAAAGTCGGTGCACTTCAAGCAGCCCAGCTTTGTTTTCAAAGCCTCCAGCCTGAATTTCATCCAAAAGTTGACAGGCCAATACGTAGCAATCGTCAGGATCTTCCCCATATTCTTCAAGAGGTTTACTGCTTTCAGGTACAAACTTGAACATCAATCGCTGTTTCAAACCCAGCATTTGTATTCTCCTTCAATAGCAATATTATCCTAATTTATTAAAACCCTGGTTCTAGATATTAGTGTACCCTGAAAAATTTCAAAATTCCTGAAAAATCAAATCCGCTATTTTTTCAACCATCAACAAGGCCCAAAAAATACACGGCAGAGTTTTCTGCCGTGTCAAAGAGTTTATGAATTAGTGAAGGCCATAGTCTGCGGGGGTTTTACGATTCACACCATTTTCCCAGTTCTGAAAATGTGCCATGGCCTTACGACTGTCTTGGATCGTGTTGACTTCGTCGTTGTTTTCGGGCATGGTATTAAAAAAGAAGACATTCAGAATTGCCTTGTTAAATTTTCCCCAAGACTGGAAAAATTTTTTGGTCGCATCCATTGTTGCCTGGGGGCTGTCGATAAAGCGCTTATTCGCTGCGCGAAATTCTCTCCAGATTCTGCCTTGTTTGGTAGATTGGAGATCATCACCAAACGATTTTCTTTGCGCCCGATAACGCGTAAAGGTGTCAGTGTTTAAAACGCCGATGACTTGATCTGAAGCAGATGAAAGAGATGTCAGCAGTTCAGTCCGACAGTTTTTTAAAGCATTTTCAGTCTCTTCACTGGGATTGGCAAGATGTTTCTGCTCGGCTTGCAGTAAATTTTGATAGGCTCGTTCTGATTGAAATCGGCATGCCGAAGAAATATTTATCTGCTTGTTGCCAACTTCATTTGAGGATACATAATGCAAATGGAGAAATTTCATCTGTTTGGTGGCTTCGGGAGAATCTAAACCATGGCGGTTGATGATCTTGTTTAGATCGCGTGATTCCAAAATATACTCTGTGTTTTCACTACAATATTCTTTATGAGCATAGGCCAGAAAGCGATTGGCTTCAATCTTGGAGGCTGAATCTGAACGGGGGTTAAATTTCATCAAGATGAGATTCATGCATTTAACTTTGGGAGATAAGCCAATTTTTCCACTTGTGGATGATTGTTCAAATTGAATGGAATTCCGGCTGAACCCTATCAACTTATTTAAAATCGAGGTGGCTTTCAGTTTGCTGGCATCGTAATCGATCATTTTAAAGCTGAACTTTTCATCAAAATCTTTGAGCAATTCTACCCGCTTATCTTGAACGACACGGGCTGGCTGGGGCATATCCTGAGCGCGTTCGCTGATCACACTGGGAGTAGCACTTTTAAATAATTCCGCCATGGTTGTTGGCGTTTTTGTTTTTTGTGGAGATTCAGAAGGAGCCACAGAGCTTTCGGTTGTTTTTACGGGTTCAGAAACTTGGCTGGGGGCAGTGGGTTTGGGTGAAAGGGGAGCAGGAATGGGGGTGCTGACAGGGGTATTTGGGATGCTTTGCATTTTTTAACCTCTTGCTGTGGTTTTGATAATTCAAGTATACGGCGTTAACATTATTTTAGTCAAGGTAATTTTCTGATTTTTTTTCATTTTTTTTCTCGCAGCTTATAAATTGATCATTTCAAAATTTGAGCAATGCTGCCAAAATTAAGCCCCAAAAGCTGCTGTCAATGGGCATGATGAGCCGAATTCAATCCAGAAGCGATGTTTGGCTCTGCGCAAGGCATCCGTCGAAGGCAACGCGGGGAGGCATCTCATCGAGGTATTCGATACCGTAATCGACCTGTTTGAGTTCGAGGGTGATGAGCGAGCGCAGCACAAAAGGACAGAGCTAAAAGCTCAAGACCACTCTGCCAGGCCAGCGGCAGCCTGTTTCATCGTTTTGCTAGCGGTGGTGAAAAATGCGGGTATCCCGTTCCCGCTCAACGAAATGGTTCAGCAAGCTTCGCCAACAACCCAGGCAGCTCTGCGATGTTGAATTCTAATTTTTTACAATTCTCACAGGGTGTTTCCATACTTTTTTTTCGACCTGTTCAACCCTTCTCTTGCCTCGACTTTTACGCTACGCTAAACATGTACCATGAAAGGCAAAGCTTTCTAGAATCTTTCTCTTCATTTATCCCAGACCAGCAACCACTCTCCTGTGGTGCTGTTATGCTTTTGTCGCAACAAATCCCGAGGTAATCTATGCAGCGTTTTAAACGAGCGATCTTAACCCACGGGGGTGCAGGCTCAAATCCCCAGAATTCAGACGGCCCTCAAGCCGCAGCCGTTCAGGGCTTGGCTCTTCTGGAGCAGGGCCAATCCGCTTTGGCAGCCGCAGTTCAGGCTGTCAAATACTTAGAAGACGATCCCCGCTTCAATGCGGGCACAGGCTCGCGTCTGCGCGCCGATGGTAAAACCATGCAAATGGATGCCTCCTGCATGACCAGCGCAGGCCAATTTGGTGCCGTGGCCTGTGTCGAAGATGTTCAAAACCCGATTGATTTGGCCCAGGGGGTCTTGCTCTACTCGCCCTGCATTCTGCTGGTGGCAGACGGGGCCCGATTATTTGCCCAGCAGCAGGCCATTCCGTTTTGGACTACCCGCCAAAGCCCCAAATCCAATCCCCAAGCCAACCATCATCCCAGCCCAGATCAGGCCCCGGCCTGCGATACCGTTGGGGCCGTGACCTTCGATGGCAAAGTCTTTGCCGCAGCACTTAGTTCCGGTGGACTCGCTCAAGCTGCCCTCGGGCGTGTTGGCGATGTGCCGCTGCCGGGCTGTGGCCTCTTTTGTGGCCCAGAGGGGGCCGTGGCCTGCACCGGCGACGGTGAGTTTATTGCCCTCAAGCTCTTGGCCAAAGAAGTCTACAATTGGCTGGCTGAGCTTAGCCCCACAGAGGCCGCAGCCAAAGCCCTCAGTCTTTTCGACCCCAGCGTGGATATTGGCTTGATTATCCTCACCAAAAATGACTTTGCCGCCCAGTCTCGCAATGGCATGGCTTGGTCGCAGCAAACAGAGAGAGACTAAAATATGGCCTTAAAACCTTTTTTTCAGGGGCGACTGATCGCCATTGGCGGCAACGAAGACAAATCCGATCAATTATTGGTACTCAAACGCGTGGTACAAGAGATTGGCAAACCAGATTTTAAGGTGGGTATTGTTACCACTGCCAGCGAAGAGCCCGAACAAAGAGCCAAAGACTACCAGGCTGTGTTTACGGCTTTGGGCGCCGCTGAGATCGTGATTTTGGATATTCGCACACGGGCCCAGGCCAATGACAAGGCCATCGCCAAAACCCTCAAAGATCTCGACTTGATTTTTTTGGCTGGAGGTGACCAATTGCGTCTCACCACCATTTTGGGTGGCTCGCGCATACTCGAAGCCATGCATCACAAGCTCGATACCGGGGCATTGATTGCAGGTACCAGTGCTGGAGCAGCTGTTTTCTCAGACACCATGATCTACGAAGGCAGCAGTGAAGAGGGCTTGGTCAAAGGCAAAGTGCTCACCACCTCTGGCTTTGGCTTTGTTGAGAATATTATCTTTGATACCCATTTTATGGCGCGGGGCCGTTTGGGGCGTCTGATTCAGATTGTTACCACCAATCCCACCTGTATTGGTGTGGGTATTGGTGAAGACTCGGGGGTGTTGCTCAAAGGCGATGAAACCCTCGAAGTGATTGGCACAGGCCAAGTCCTGATTGTCGATGGCTGTGATATTGGCCATTCGAATATCATGGATATTCAATTGGGGGGGCCAATTGCGGTCGAAAACGTGCGTATTCACTCGCTGGTCAAGAGCTATGGCTTTGATTTCAAAACCCGCAAATTTATTGCTCCGATTGTCACAGAAAAAAAGGAAAGCCCATGATTACAATTCAAGAACTCAAAGCCCTGCGCGGCCCCAATCGCCACAGCCGCCACCCCGCTATTTTTATGGTTGTGGATATCGCAGGCTACGAATTAACCCCCTCAGACAAATTGCCAGGCTTTAACGCGCGCCTTTTGGCTTTGATACCCAGCTTGCAAATGCATGGCTGCTCCATTGGTGGGCCCGGTGGCTTTGTTCAGCGCCTTAGCCAGGGCACCTGGGCCGGACACATTATTGAGCATATCGCGATCGAATTGCAGTGTTTGGCGGGCATGGAAGTGGCCTATGGCAAAACCCTCGACACAGAACAAACGGGTATCTATCTGGTGGTGTTTAAATACCTGGTCGAATCAGTGGGCTTAAAAGCCGCTCAATCAGCGGTAGCCCTCTTTGAGGCCCTGGCAGAAGACCGGCCCTTTGATTTGGATCAGGCCGTGGCCGAACTCAAGATTTTGCGCGAAGACAATATGCTTGGCCCCACCACCTGGAGCATTGTCGAAGAAGCGCAATCACGCGGTATACCCTGCATTCGCCTCAATCAAGACAGCCATATTCAATTGGGCTATGGCGCTTACCAAAAGCGGATTCAGGCTTCTATTACCAGTCAGACCTCAGCCATTGCCGTCGAAACTGCCGATGGCAAAAGCGATGTCAAAGCCTATTTGAAAAATGCGGGTATCCCCGTACCCAAGGGCCAGATAGTCACCAGCGAAGCCGAGGCCCTGGCTGTTTTTGAAGAGATCTCTGCGGCGGTGGTGGTCAAGCCCGATGTGGGCAATCACGGCAATGGCTCCACCATCAATATTAGCGATCGCGAACAATTGATCAAAGCCTTTCACGAAGCCCAGGCTTATCACCATGAGGTAATTGTCGAAGAATATGTGAACGGTGGAGATTATCGCTTTTTGGTGATCGCTGGCAAGTTTGTGGCTTCTGCCACGCGCGAACCGGCCCATGTGGTCGGCGATGGCCAGTCCACGATTGCCGCGCTGATTCAAGGCGTCAATGCCGATCCCCGGCGCGGCTTTGGCCATGAAAAGGTCCTGACCCAAATTGAAGTCAATTCCATGACCGCAAGACTCTTGGCCCTCAGAGGCTTGTCTTTGGCTGATTGTCCTGCCCCTGGCGAAAAGATCTACCTCAAAGCCACTGCCAATCTCAGCCAAGGCGGCACAGCTACAGATGTCACCGATGAAGTGCATCCTGAGATTCGCCTGATGGCCGAACGCACGGCTCAGATTATTGGATTGGACTGTGTCGGTATCGATGCTTTGGCCCGCGATATCTCCCTGCCTTTGCATCAATCTGGTCTCAAAGTGGTCGAGGTCAATGCTGCACCTGGCTTTCGCATGCATTTAGAACCCACCCACGGCACTTCGCGCAATGTGGCCAAACCGCTGGTGGATATGCTTTTTCCCCAGGGTTATACCCAGGTGCCGGTTGTGGCTATCACGGGTACCAATGGCAAAACCACCACCGCAAAACTGATCACCCACGCCTTGAAATACGCAGGCAAAAAAGTCGGGCTGGCCTGCACCACAGGCATTGCCATTGATGGCAACTTTGTCTTGAGTGGCGATTACAGTGGCCCCGAAGGAGCGGGTATTGTTGTTAGAGAGCCCAGTGTTGACCATATTGTCTTAGAGGTGGCCCGTGGCGGCATCATCCGGCGCGGGCTGGGGGTCGATGAAGTGGATGTGGGCGTGCTCTTAAATATTGGCAGCGATCATATGGGCACAGATTGGATAGAAACGCAAACAGATCTCGCTTTGGTCAAATCCACGGTGATTGAAGTGGTCAAAAAAGAGGGCACAGCGGTTTTAAACGCAGACGACCCCATCACCATGAGCGTTGCCGAGCGCGCACGGGGCAAGATTATTTTGTTTTCGCTCAATGTCCATAATCCGCTGCTGGCTGAGCATATCTCCAAGGGGGGCACGGTGGTTACCGTTGAGCAGCGCAATGTCTTGATCCGCAAACAGGGTTTGGATATTCCTGTTTGCAGTCTCGAAGAAATCCCGATTAGCTTTGGCGGCATTGTTGATTTTAATATTTCAAATGCCCTGGCGGCGATTGCCGCGCTACAGGGCTTAAACCTGCCATTGGAGCAGATTCGCAACGGCATCATGACCTTTTATCCTTCTGCCAATCAGAATCCAGGCCGCATGAACCTCTTTGATTTTCAGACCTACAAAGTGCTAGTAGATTACTGCCACAATGCCGACTCGGCAACGGCTTTGCAGGGCTTATTACCCAGGCTGGCCCAGGGCCAAAAGATAGGGCTTTGCCATGGCACTGGCAGCCGCACAGATCAGCAAATTATTGCCTATGGCAAGGCCCTGGCACCGCTCTATGACCGCGTCATTTTGACTGACTTTGATCCGCGCCAAAGGCCTGAAGGTCAGACACCTGAGTTGGTGCGTGAGGGCCTGCTCTTGGGCGGGCTTGCCGAGACGCAAATTGAGATCGTGCCTGTGGCAGAGGCTTTAAATCAGCTCTTTGCCCAGGCCCAAAAGGGCGATCTTTTGGTGATCAACCCCAACAAACTGGAGCCAATCATGAGCCAAATTATGGAGCGCTACCGCCAAGTGATTGCAGGAATTTAAACAGACAGCCAGGGACGCCCTGTGTCAGGATAAATTTGCTGTCCTGATGGAAACCGCCAGTCTCACCGCTCAGGAATTAAGCGAATATTGCCGCAACAAAGGCCTTTATCCAGAAGAACGTTGGAAACAGACTTTTATTCAGGGTTTCAGCCCCTCCACGTCTGAACCCAGGCCGTTGGTCAGGAAAGACCCGCAATTGGACACCTATTGGAGCCCTTGCTTTAAATCCGGTAAATCTGCCTGATTCTGAACGGTCGGCTGCATGACTCACCTGACAACGACCTTGACAAATACCGGCAGTATTCAAGCTCTATTTTTGATTTAAAAGACTATAATTTTGTTTTCTGGCAGATAGTTTTTTTAAAAGTAAAGTGACCAGTAAAATACTTATAATCGGAAGACATATCATTCCAAAAAAAAGTTTTAAAATTGATATTTTAGAAACCAACAGCAACAGAACATTCGATATTTTTGGCAAATAGAATATTGAAGCCACAATACATATATTTTCAAGATAATCAAAGCCCATACCAACGAAGGGTAAAAGACTCAAATAGTACATTTTGCTATCTTCAGAGACGATTCTTTTGAGGAGCGCCAATAAGGCCAAACTCAAAAACAGTGCACCTATTAAGGGAAAGAGCAGATCTACAGAAGTAAAATGTGTGATGTAATATTGTAGTCCCTCCTTTTTAGACAATAACAAAAAATTCTTCAAATATTCATAATTGTATCCAAAAACAACGTCTGGAGCATCATATCCACCCGTCAGAGCTTTAAGCTGTGGCGATACAATCTTATCAAATACTGTTTTGAGAGCGGCAAATAAAACAAAAGATATTGAAATAAACTTCCATGTAGAAAATTTATTTAATTTATCAATAATTTTTCTCATTTATAATCTCTTTATAGATTCAATATTACATAATAGTTCAAGTTTGGCTTTTGCATCATCTTTTAACAAACCACCGTGATAACAGATGATATTTTCGAAATCAAGTTCTAGCAGTTTTTCAAGTGATTGAGTTGCCAGATCCATATCATTTGTGAAATTGGGATCTGGACCTTCCAAGACTCCATTCACAAGATTAAGAGCATCTCCAACAACAACTGTCTTATATTTTTTTAAGTAATAACAAAGATGTCCCGGTGTATGTCCTGGCGTGTGAATGACATCAATTCCACCGCATATATCCAAATAATCTCCATCTTTTACGGAATTATTTACTTTAGACTTCAGTTCTTCAAGCATGTCCACAATCGTACCGTTTATTTTGCCTTGAAGTTTCTTTTCTATCTGAGTTATTCTTTCTGGCGTCATTTTGATTGGCATTTTTGTAAATTCAATATATGGCTTTTCATCACAATGAGATACGGTCATTAAATGTTCCGATGCCATTTTTTGTAATGAACTTAAGCTGCCAATATGATCTAAATCTTGATGTGTAATTAAAATATGAGATAATTCATTCAATGAGCTGCCGGTCTCCTCAATAGCATCTATAAACAAGTCAGCTTGCCCAGGAAAACCAGTATCAATCAAAACAACGGATTCGCTATCCCATAGCAACACTGGATTGATTACACCATCGCCGCCTATAAAGCTCTTTGGAATATCCAGTATTTTTAATCCTTCAGACATATTCATCATGTATGCAGCCAATAATTGGCATTCTCCTTTATTTATTCAGAGTAAAACTAAACTTTTCAATTGTTTCATCTATCCATTTCAGAATTCCTTCTATTTCAATAAGCACATATCTGAAGGATGACGAAAGATAAATGAAATTTACATTTTTGTTGATGCAGGAATTGGCATGATATTCTTCTTCAAGCGTTTTTAATAAGTGCAGTTTCTGTTGATACTGCACTTTTGAAGTCTCAAGCATGTCGATCATCAGTTCAGGTGTCAAATTGCTGCCAAACGAGAATTTAAGTAAAAGCTCATGACGTGACGGTTGAATCTCGGTTGCTTCAAGCATCCAGTCTTTAAGAACTTCTTTTCCTTGTTCAGTAATTTGATAAATTTTCTTTCTTGAACTATCACCGGTATCCAGTATCCTGATCAGCTCTTCTTTCTCTAATTGAGAAAGGACAGGATAGATATGTCCAAAATTTTCATTCCAAAAATGTGAAATCGTTCTGTCACAGAATTTTTTGATATCGTATCCTGAGCTTGGCTTTATCGCCAAAACGCCTAATAACGCATATCTGGTTTTATTTTTTATAGCCACATTTTTCTTTCCTTATATCAGACTGATATAGTTATCGTATATCAGTCTGATATAGCTGTCAACGTACTGGTTTGTTTTTGTAGGAATGAAAGTAGCAATTCGCTGTGCCTATGGAAGTCACGGTCTGGAACCTTCGGAACAGAGACACCGAACATGAGCATCAGGGTCAGATATCCCTGATGCAAGCGGATTCTATGGGATTGCATGAGGAGTCCCAGAAACTAAAATACTCTAGGGAATAAGCTCATAGGCACCAGCGTCAGGATTGCCGCTATAAGCCCGACCCGTAATGTCCTGCGTGAGTGGGTTTGTTCCTGAGCTATCCAGGTTTAGAGCGGCTGACCCCACTGTCAGGGACAGGCCATCGTCAGCGCTGAAATAGAGATTATCTGCCCCATCGGGATCTGCTATGGCAAGAAAAGCGGGATCCGTTGCCACATTGCCCGTAGAACCCGCTTGCAGAGTATAGCTGCCCAAATCGCGCAAGACGGAATACAGAGAGGTCAATAGATTGGTCTGGAGATTAATGGGGTTGGCTTCATTGTCCCAAACGATGCTATTGCGCAGGTTCAGGTTGCCACTGCCCATATGAATGGCATGGCCAGCGGTGCCTGTGTTTTCAGAGAAACTCACCTGTTGCAGCTGTAGATTTCCAGCATTATTGGCAAGCCCGCCGCCTTCAGCGGCTGAGCTATTATTGGCAAATGCCGAACGGCTGATTACGGGGCTTCCAGAACCCGCCAAATACAACCCACCCCCTGATAGGGTCGCTTGATTTCCCACCACCATCAACTTGTCCAGGGCCATGAACGTTCCTGCTGAAAGGTACATCCCTCCACCGATGTTCTGGCTGATATTATTCAAGATGCGGCTGTCACTCAGGTTCAGTTTTGTTGCGTTGATATATGCGCCCCCTCCAGGAAAGGTCGCCTGATTTTGCTGGTAGAGTGTCCGCAATAGATTGAGTTGGGTACCAGTGAAATACATTCCTCCGCCGTTGCTTTGGGATTTGTTCAGTTCAAAAGTACAATCTGTAATATCTGCTTGCGTGCTTCCTGAGAGATAAAGGCCACCGCCAGGAGAGGTAGCTGTATTGTTCTTTAAGATCGTATTTGCCAGGGTGAATGTATTGACACCCGTGACATAGATCCCACCGCCCACAGAAGTTGATTTGTTATTGTCAAAGCTGGATTGAGAAATATTCAGATTGGAAGAGGAGGCATAAATTCCCCCCCCTGGGGAGGTGGCGGTATTGTCTTTTAAATTCAATTTAACTGCTGTGAGAGTGCCGGATGAGATATTGAACGTACCCAGACTGTGGCTATTATTGCTGGCACTTACATCTGTCAATTGCAAACTGGAATTGTTCGGAGCGTAAATAGCAGACCCCCCAGCCCCGGTTGCTTTGTTATTTGTAAAATTTACACGTGTTAAAGTCAAAGTTCCACCTGTGCTGCGAATGCCAGCCCCCCCGCCGCCATTGGCCTGACAGGCGTTAAAGCTGGAGTCGCTGATGCTCAGGCTGGCCGCAGTGCTGTTGTTATAAATGCCGCCCCCGCCAGCGCCATTGGCTTGGCAGGTATCGAAACTGACGTGTAGCAAATTGAGATTGCCCGCATTATTGTAAATGCCCCCGCCCCCACCGCCTGTTCCTGCGACACGCAAAAAACTGACCAGGCTAAGTTCTTGATTCCCACCTTCTTTGTACCAGGCTCCTCCCCGATCCACTGAGTAATTATTGCGAAAAATCGTATTGCGCAAAGTCAGCGATTGGTTGCCGGTATACAAGCCGGCACCACGTGGAGAAGGCAGATCAGAGGTTGTATTGGCATAGCCGCCTTCGATCACCACACCATCGATTAGGGCTGCATCGCCATGGCGCAGGATATTGATGGAGTTGTCACTGGGATTGCCAAAGGGCAGGGCACCATAAACATCGTCTTTATTGAGATCTCCGCTTAAAATGGATTCGTTGGCGGCGATGTTGCGGCTTGCCAAAACGGTCTCGCTACCAGCAAAACCACCATACAGGCGCACCTGGGCAGGCACCATAAAGTGGGCTGTGCGATCACCTGTATTGGAGGGCCGATAACTGCCTTTGGCCAACCAAACTTCGTCTGTGGGTTTTGCCAGGGCAAGTGCAGACTGCAATTGCGTAAAAGCGTCAGCCCAAGAGGCCCCCGTATTATTGCCGCTGGCCGTATCATGAACAAACCAAACCCGGTTGCTCAGATTGAGTTGGGCTTGCAGGTTGTTTTCTGAACCTTGCAAAACCAATGCTCCAGCCACAGCACCTGCGGGTATTTGGAATTGTATGGATGTCGGGCTTTGCGCCAGTAGCGGTGCGACTACACCATCGACTGTGATTTTTTTAATTGTATCCAAACGCGTACCTGAGACACTTACATTCATGCCAATCTGGTAAGCTGTGCCCGCGACAGCATCCAGACTGGGTGGGGGCAGGGGGGTGGCAGTCGGGGTGGGTGTTGGAAGAGGGGGGCTAAAGGTACTGCCGCCAAGATTTGAAGCTGTTACGGAAAACAAAAGTGATGCACTGGCAGATGTACCCGGAAGGGTCACCTGAATTTCCGAATAGCCAAAATCTACCAGAGCAGTCAATTGCCCCTGAGGGGTTATTTGAAAATCTTGGGGCCGAGAAGAATGGTACTCCAAAGGCAAGTTTGAGATATCGAGTGGCTGTCCGTTGGCATCCAAGGCTGTGATTGTAATTTGTCTGCTATCACCTATTCCGCTTAAAAAACGAGAGGAGACAGAGATTTTTAATGCATTTACAGAGGCAATGAGCTCTGGTGAGGCATGGAATACCTTTGTTTTTGGTTCTGTAGAAGCTGTGCTCTGAGGTGTCTCTGGCTCTTGCGGTGGCTTGGGACTCACAATGGGGATGGAAGCGGGTGATGGCTTCACAAGCGTTGAGGGAGGCAGGGAGGCCTTGATCGTAACCGATGCAATGGGGCCCGGCAGGGGATTTGCCTGGCAAGCAAGCAATAAACTGGCAGCGCAACCGAAAGTGAACCATTTCTTTGACTCAAGCATAAATGTGCATCCTTCATTTATTTGATGTCGACTTGAAACCGAACAGCAAACGATAATCTGCACACAGGCATTCAATCACTTATTTTTCTCAATATTGCCAGATGCTTAATTGTCGGTTGCCCAATTGCCAAATGTTCAATAGATGAATCCAACAGATAAACTCAACGGATAAAAATCCTCATCATCCCAAAACGAGTGAATAAGCCAAAAACGAGTGAATAAGATGCTAATAGGCCAGCTAATGAATCTTATTATATCACCTATTTGGCGTTGTTTCATGAATGTTGAATTCAAAAAAATCACCAAGGTCAGTGAATTTGTTTGGTTCTGAGGCCTGCTCAGATTTCTCTTTCTTGGGATATCTATCATGGCATTTGTAATCCTTAAAGCGGGGCGGCAGTTTGCAGCCATCAATGGCAAACATTTCACGCCCAATCAGCTTCTGTTCATCACAAATCATCAGTACCTGTAAAAAGAGTTGGGAGATTTTTTCACTGGAACGGGAAATAAAATCTGCAATCGTGGTGAAATGGGGTTGTGAATTG